>NZ_FMYV01000003.1 GCF_900102615.1 Geotoga petraea
TTTTTTAACCTTCGTTCAACAATAAAATTGATGTACAGCTCATATTATCCATCCGTGGATAAATTCGCATGAAAAACATCCGTGTTTTTCAACATCAATTTTTATATTGTTTCACTCAGTAAAACTCCAATACTTTTCTTTTTTATATTTCTCTATTATTTTTTGATCTGATTCGTCGTGCTTATTTATTATTTCATATAAAAACCAAAAAAAAAATTACGAAGTACTTATGAATAGGAGTAAAGAAATGATTTTTACTACAAGCGATAATGTAGATTTATGGTATAAAATATCTGGCAGAGGCAAGCCTCTATTATTTTTACACGGTGGTCCCGGTGGGTGGAGTAGAAGTTTTGAAGAGCTGGGCGGGGAAAATTTTGAGGATTCTTTTAGAATGATTTATTTAGACCAAAGAGGTTGTGGTAGGTCTGATTTTCCTAACGATAATAATTACTCTTTAGATAGAGTCATCAAAGATATTGAAGAACTAAGGGAGCATTTAGGTATTGTAGATTTGAATATTATAGCCCATTCTTTTGGAGGGACTCTTCTTATTAATTATTTGTACAAGTATCCAAAATATGTTAATAAAGCAATATTTTTAAATGGTAGCCTTAGTATTAGAAGGTCTTTGAACGTTCAGGTAAAAAAATCTTTGGAAATATTAGATGTGAGTTATAAAGAAATTTTTGAGCAAGAAGATGATCTTGTAAACAAATTACTTAAAACAATTTCTATATTATCTTCTCAAGGTAAATATCACGAGCTTTTGGGTTGCACAAAAGAAGATTATGATAGATTAAACAGCGTTGACAAAAGTTTGAAAATTGGAAAAGGGCAAGATTATATGAAATATGTTTTTAGAGATAAAGAGTATATGAAAGATCATTATTATTTGTCTTCAAAAATTGATATACCAGTTCTTTTGTTAGTTGGTGACAAAGACTATTCAATAGGTCCAAATCATTATTTTGGTGAAAAATTTGTGAATAAAATATATAAGAAACTCCCTGGAGGACATTTGCTTTATTATGAGAAAAATAACGAAATAAAAAAAATGCTTGTTGATTTTTTAAATTAAAACATTTTTGAGAGGTGAAATAATGAAAAAAGATAAGATAGAAGTTTGCAAAAAAACAGTAATACACGAAGATAAGTTGAAAAAGATAAAAGGGGAAATCCCAAAAGATGAGGTTTTATATGAATTAGCTGATTTTTTCAAGATCTTTGGGGATACCACCAGAATTAAGATTTTGAATGTTCTTTTTTACTCTGAACTTTGTGTTTGTGATATATCAGAATCTTTAGGGATGACTCAATCAGCAGTTTCTCATCAACTGAGGGTTTTAAGAGGGGCAAATTTGGTGAAATATAGAAAAGAAGGAAAAACAGTTTTTTATTCTTTGGACGATGAGCATATAAATCAAATATTTAATATGGGTATGGAACATATTTTAGAAAAATAAAAGCTCGGATTAATATCCGAGCTTAATAATTATTCATCATCATCTTTTAAATCGTCTAATTCTGATTCATCTGACATTTCGATTTTGCAGATCCAGCCTTTGCCTTCTGCATCATCATTTATTGTTTCAGGAGTATCTTCTAAAACTGAATTAACTTCCACGATTTTTCCGCTCACTGGAGCGTATACATCGCTTGCTGATTTAACAGATTCTACTGAACAAATTATGTCACCTTTTTTTACTTCTTTTCCTTCTTCAGGAAGATCAACATAAGTGATATCGCCTAGTTCATCAGCTGCATTAGCAGAGATCCCTACGATACCAATGTTTTCTTCTTTAATTACGTATTCATGAGATTCAGCGTACTTTTTCATATTTATTACCTCCCGATATATAATTAAATATGTATTGCCATCCCTTCAGCACCTTCAATTGCCCCAAGCAATGTTTCTGTTAGAGTTGGGTGAGGGTGAATAGAATCTGCTAATTGTTCTATAGTTAATCCATATTTTACTGCTAAAACACCTTCCATGATCATATCTGTTGCACTTGGAGATACAATAGAAAATCCAATTACTTTCCTTGATTCTTTATCTGCGATTACTTTTGCAAATCCATCTCTTTCTTCCATAGTTTTTGCTCTACCATTAGCAGAAACCGGAAATTTTGATATTATGACTTTATCTGGGTCAACATCTTTTTCTTTAACTCCTGTAGAAGCTATTTCTGGGGTTGAAAAAATGATAGATGGAACTGCTGAGTAATCCATTTCTTTTTCTTGTCCAGCGATGTTATGAGCTGCAGTTATACCTTCAAAACTTGCAACGTGTGCAAGCATGATTTGAGATCTAATATCACCTACAGCATAAACATTGTCTATGTTTGTTCTCATTTTTGAATCTGTTTTTACACCTTTTTCTATTTCAACTCCTAAATTTTTAACATCTTCAGGGATTACAGGTTTTCTTCCAACTGCGAGAAGGATTTTTTCTGTTTCTATTTCTTTTATTTTATCATCATTTTCTATTTTTGATATATATCCATTTTCATTTTTTACAACATCTGCGACTTTATGTTTTTCAAGTATTTCCACGCCTTTTTTCTTGAGTACTTTTTTGATTTCACTTGCCACGTCTTCGTCTTCATAAGGGAGAATGTGGTCAAATAATTCAACCAAATAAACTTTTTTACCCAAACTTGCAAAGAAATTAGAGAATTCCAAGCCAATTACTCCGCCACCTATTATAAGAATAGATTCGGGGGCTTCTTGCATTTGGAAAACCTCGTTACTTGTCCATATTCCATCTATTTTGTTAAATGGAGAGAACATAACTGGTTCGGAACCATGAGCAAGGATGATGTTTTTAGTTTCAAATGTTTTTTCTCCAGCTTTCACATGATTTTTGTCTACAATTTCAGCTGTTTCTTTAAACAAATCTATTTTATTCTTATTGAACAAAAATTCAATTCCTTTTCTGGACATAGTCACTGATTTTTTCATATGTTTCATAATCCCAGCTAAGTCATAATCTACGTTATCTACTTTTATGCCCATTTTTTTTGATTTACTAATGATATCTGTATATAAATGAGAAGCTGTTAGCATAGCTTTTGTCGGGATACAACCCCAATTAGTGCAAGTTCCACCTACGTTATCTTTTTCAATTACAGCTACTTTTTTCCCCAATTGAGCCAATCTAATTGCGGCAACGTACCCACCTGGTCCACCACCTATAACAACTGTATTATACATTATTATCTCCTCCTGATGTAAATTTTAGTATCTCCAAATTGTTTTGTAAAATAATAAATTTAAAGATTGGGTTTTTACTAAAGATACATTTAGATTAACACTCTTATTATAACAAAAAGAATCAATTTTTACTATGGAAAAAAGGGAGAGACGTGTTAGTTCACCACCGTTTATTTTAAAAAAATAATATGAAAAAAATCAGAGCATTTAATTAGCTCTGATTTATTATGATACCGTTATTTTTTAAATTATTTATAGAGTTTTCCAATAGTTTTTCATATATATTTTCATCTTCAAAAGAATAAGTAAAATGAAAATCTAAATATAGTAAATCGTCCTTAAATCCTAAATTATATATGTTATATGTTTTTAATACCTTTTTTTGATGTGTTTCGTACATTTTAGTTGCGTAGTACCCAATCATATCCAAGATCTCTATTTTGGGGTCGTACATGGTTTTCTTGCCATAGTTTTCATACATGTCCTTTACGTTGGATAAATTATAGTTTAATAGCTTGTCGGATAATTTCTTTAAATCGTTAAAAATATAAGCTTTTTCGTATATGTCATATTTATCAAAAGATTGTAGAGATTTGTTCGCTTCTTTTAAAGAACCAAAAAACACAGAGTTTTTATAGTTTTTGAGATATTTGAGTATGTTTGTAAGTAGGTTGTATCTGTAAGTGTTTTCCAAAGATTCCAAATTATTTAAATAGTTTCCATCAAAACTACAAATAAATAGATTCAGATTTATTATTTTTTGAATAAAAATTAATACATTTTTTTGTTGATGTGTAATCGGTTTATTGACAAGTGTGTTTTCTTTGAATATAGACACAGATTTAGGCTCGCTGCAAAAGAAGAAGTCTCTGAAAAGATAGTCAATTACGTTTTTTTTGAAGTGCGTGTAAGTTTTTTGATTGGAGAATATTTCCCAAAAATTTATCAGCCAATTGTTGTTTTTATTTTCCATCAATGGGTCAAAAATGCTTCCAGTTCTTAAAAAATTTATTGAGCTAATTCCCAAAAGATGCTTTTTAATATTGGGGAATCTATCTGTAAAAAATATTTTTTCGCTGTTTTCAAATTCTCCGTTAACATACATATTGTTGTAGAACTGACCAGAAAACATGAGTATAATGCTGAAAAATAAAGAAAAATAGAAAAAATCTTTTGAAGATATTTCGTCATCATAGTTATCCATGTTCAATTCGTCTATTTTTTTCTCAAAAACAGGAAGTAATTTTTCTTGATTGTTTAAAAATGTTTTTATAAAAGTGTAATTGTTTATGGATTCATGGTTGAGATTATTTGTGTAATAAATAAACCAATTTTTTTTAATTCCTTGTTTTATAAAAGATCTTATTCTATTGTTTTCTATTTTATCTAAAATTGCAACAAAATCTTCCTCAATTTTGTTGTAAAACATCTCGTTCATCCCCCGATTTTTAATATGTATACCATTTACATTTTAACATATAATCAATAAATATTCACAAAATGAACTAATTTTATAGAAAAACATATTAATAATAAAATAAAAACCCGAGATAAAAATCTCGGGTTGGTAATTAAATATTTTAGAAGAAATAAACAAATCCTGTTCCACCATAAATATGGAATCTAGCCATATCTGGTATTATTTCTATCCCTGGGGCAACGTCAGCAAATATTATAATTGGTAAATCTATTAAATTTTCTAAATCGTATTCAAGTCCAACAGGTACTCTGACTGATACACTTATGGCATTACCAAGACCTACTGTAACTCCTGCGCCATATCTGTAATAAAGATCTCCATCTAAATTATTTACTAAATTATAATTTGCTGTTAATGTTATATGACTTCCAAAATAAGACCAAGCTGCGGTACCATCTACAAAAGTAAAATTATTTATGTTATATCTACCGTAAAGTCCAGATGGTTCTCCACCAATTGCTCCAATACCTTTTTCATCAGCTGAATAGTTCATTGAAAAAGCCATTAAGCCAACAACAAGAATTAAAATAACAAAAATCTTTTTCATTTAAATTCCCCCCTTTTTTTAGAATCTAATTATGTTACTATTTAATTATATAACTTTAATATTAATTTAATGTTAATTCGATAACAAGGTTTATAAATAAAAATTAGTTTTTTGGTTCTTTTGAATAAGCAAAATAATCAAAAACAATCACTTCTTATCATATATAATCAATCTAAAATAACCTTATTCGCATTTTTTATTTTTATTAAAAAGTATTAAAATGATAATAAATGAGTGCAAATGATAAAAAGTGATTATTTGGAGGTGCGATATGGAAAATTTAGCATTTGAAGTAAAAAATGAAGAAGGGTTTCATATTAAACCATTGACTAATTTGTCTAAAAAGTTGAAAGGAATTGATGCAGACGTTGTAATAAACGCTAATGGAAAAGAATCGAATATTAAAAGTGTTTTAGGAGTTTTAGCTTTAGGGATTAAAAAAGGTGATAAAGTTGAGTTTAAAATTTCTGGAAAAGAAGAACAAAAAGCCAAGGATATCATTGTAGAAATGGAAAAAGAAGGTTTTGAAAATTGAAAAAATTTGAAGGTAACTTACTTTCAAAAGGTATTGCAAAGGGAAAATTAAAAATAATAGAGGCCAACTCAAAAAATTGTGATTATTCTTTTGAAGATTTTGAAAAAGCAGTAGATGAGTTAAAAGTAAAATACGAAAAGTATGAAGATGATTATTTAATGCAATCAAGAGCCCTTATGTTAGAAGATGAGGAATTTTTGAATTTTATAAAAGATAAGTTTGATAAAACAAAAAATATTTTTAAGTCGTTGGATGCGTATTATGATTACGCAAAAGAGTTATTTTCTCAATTAGATGATGATTATTTGAAAGAAAGGATACACGATATAAAGGATTTAGTTGAAAGTGTCAAGCTTAAACTTTCAAATGAAGATATAGAATTAGGAGAAAATACAATTTTGTATATGGAAGATATGAGTGCTTCTTTATTTATAGAGAACAGAGACAAGATTGCAGGACTGCTAACAAAAAAGGGGAGCTATTCTTCACATGTAGCTATTTTAGCAAGAACATTTAAAATACCTATGCTGACCAACATAGATGTTGAAAATAATTTAGATGGCAAAGAAATTTATTTGGATGCTTTAGAAGAAAATAGTTTTTACGTTGAGCCAGATGATGAATTTATCAAAAAATTTAAAGAAAAAGAAATATCTTACAATAAAATGGTTAAAGAATTAGAAGAGTTCAAAAATAAAAAAATAATTTATAAAAATAATGAAATAAAATTCAAAGCCAATATAGGCTCAGTTGAAGAATCGGAAATAATAGAAGAAATAGATGGAATAGGACTTTTGAGAACAGAGTTTATATTGTTTGATAGAGAAAAAGCCCCTGATTACAAGGAACAAAAAGAAATATATCAAACAATATCGAATAATTTGGGTAAAAAAGAAATCGTGTTAAGAACTTTCGATATAGGTGGAGACAAACAGATTGATTATTTGAAATTACCTAAAGAAAAAAATCCATTTCTTGGTAAACGTGGGGTAAGGTTGTACGAAGAGGAAAAGGTTCATAAACTGGTTGAAGATCAAATTGAATCTTTGTTTGAACTTTCTAAGGAAGGGCACAATTTCAAAATAATGATTCCAATGGTTTCAAACAATAGAGAAGTTAACAGATTTTTTGAAGAGTTTATAAAACCAAAACAAGAAAAATACAATATAAAAATCCCTTTTGGAATCATGGTTGAAACACCATCAATGGCTTTATCTTTTGATAAAAATACAAACATAGATTTTATAAGCGTTGGGACAAACGATTTAACACAGTATACGCTTGCTGTTGATAGAACCAATGATGAAATTTCGGATTTATACGATTATTTTGACGAAGGAGTAATGGAATTAATAGATATTATAATAAAAAAAGCGATAAACAAGGGTATTGATGTTTCTTTCTGTGGGGAAAGCGCTGCAATACCAGAAATGGCAAAATTGTTGATAGAAAAAGGTGTTAAAACTTTGAGTATGAGTTATTCAAATATACCTGAAGTAAAAAAATATTTGTACCATAACTTATAAAGAGGTGAGAAAATGTCGTTATTCGATGAAAAATTGATTTTTTTAGATTATGAATCGAAGAATAAAAAAGATATATTGAAAAATCTGTCAAAAGAATTAGAAAATATGGGCTATGTGGATAGTTATAAGAATTTTTCAAAAGCTGTTTTGGAAAGAGAGAAACACTCTACCACAGGCATAGGCTTCAACATAGCAATTCCGCATGGTAAATCGTCTTCAGTGCATGAACCTTTTGTTGTTTTAGCCAAACCAAAAAAATCTTTGGAATGGGAATCTTTAGACGACGAACCAGTTGACATGATTTTTTTAATAGGCGTTCCAGAAAAATCAGCTGATGAACATTTAAAAATATTACAAAAATTATCTGTAAACCTTATGGATGAAAAGTTCAGAGAAAATTTAAAAAATGCTGAATCAAAAGAAGAAATTCTCAACCTTGTAAAAAATATTGAGTGATTTATATGCTTAAAGATATAAGGATGAAAAAGATAGTTGAAATGCTCGAAAAAAAAGAGATGATAACTACAAAAGAAATTGCAAAAAATCTTGATACTCCAGAAGTAACAATAAGAAGAGACTTGAAAAGATTGGAAAATATGGGTAAAGTGTCCAGAATTCATGGTGGGGTAACCAGAAACCAAAAATCAACTGTTTCTGAATTAACCATGGATGAGAAAAGAGTAAAGAATAAAGAAGCCAAGAAAACAATAGCTAATAAGGCTTTTGAATTAATAGAGCAAGATGACGTAATTTTTCTTGATTCAGGAAGTACCACTCTTGAGATCACTACCCTTATTGAGAAAAATTTTGAAAATAATTTAACAGTTTTTACAAATTCTATAGATATTATCAATAAACTTAGTAAAAAAGAGAACATAGATTTGTTCATTGTGGGTAACCATTACAGAAAAAAAACGGGTGCTTTCATCTTCTCTGGTTATGATATGGAATTTTTGGACAAAATTTCTATTTCAAAAGCTTTTATAGGCGCGAATGCTTATGATGAAGAATTTGCTTATACACCCGCGGGAGAAGAAGTAAAGATAAAAAAGAAGATGATTGAAGTAGCGAATGTTCCTGTTTTAGTTGTAGATTCTTCAAAAGCTGATAGCATTTCTATTTGGAAAATTTCAAAGATGGAAGATTTTAAGGTGATAGTTAGTGAGTCTAAAAATAACATTATGAAAAGTTTGAGCAAAAAAGGTGTAGAAGTAAAGTAGAAATCGAAGGATCTCATAGGTTAATTTTCAAAGAAAATTTGAGTCTCCTCTAAATGTTTTAGAGAAGGGGACCACTTTAGTGGTAAGGAGTTTAGGCACTTTGTTTTAGAACAATTTCGAAATATAAAAATTCAAAGTAAGTTATATAGTAGAAATTATTGCATAATTTCTGTTGGAAGTTGAAAGCATAAAAGCCTAAACACCCCTGTGCTGCGCACGTCCCCTCTAACACATTTAGAGGGGAATTTAAGGATAAAGTCCATGAGTTGGATGTTGGAAGATGGAAAAGAAGAAATCAGAGATCCCTGTTGTTAGATGCTGGTTGTCAGTTGTTAGAAAAAAGCAATTTTTAAAAATGCACTAAACCAAAAACCAAAATGCAGAGCATTTTATAACCAACAACCTCCATCCAGCAACTAACAACCATCATAAATTTTTTTAAAAAGGAGAGAAGATTATGGTTATCACAGTCACAATGAATCCAGCTTTTGATAAAACAATCATTGTAGACGATTTTCGAAAGAATACTCTCAATAAAATTAAAAGCGTGCGTATAGATTTGGGTGGTAAAGGCATAAACGTTTCCAAAATACTAACCACTCTTGAAATAGATAATAAGGCTTTGGTTTTAGCAGGGGATTTGAATTTTAAGGAGTTAGATAATGAATTGAATAAATATAATTTGAACTCTGAAATTATTTTTAATCCCAATTCTCATACCAGAGAAAATATCAAAATACAAGATGAAAAAACTCAGTCAATTACAGAGCTAAATGAAAAAGGGAAAGTTGAAAACAACCAAGTGCTGAGGGATTTCAAAAACAAGTTTTCGAATATTATTTCAAAAGATGATATCGTTGTAATTTCAGGCAGTGTACCAAAAGGCACCCCAAAAGATTTTTATAGATCTTTAATTGAAATAGCTAAAGAGAAAAAAGCTTTTGTAGTTTTAGATGCTTCTGGAGAGCAGCTTGAAGAATCAATAGAATCAAAACCAGATCTTATAAAACCAAATGAACACGAGCTATCTGAAATTAAATATACTAAAGAGGAAATTGCAAAAAGAGGAATTTCAATAATACTTTCAAAAGGGAAAGATGGTTTTGAATATTTGGATTCTAAAAACTATTTACAAGTAGAAAGTTTTAAAGTTGAAGCAAAGAGTACAGTTGGTGCAGGCGATTCGTTGTTAGCGGGTTTTGTTTATGGAATTAGTAAGAAATATAGTTTGGAAGATTCGTTGGTAATGGCAAGGGCTTGTGCTACGGCAAAAGTCATCACTGAGGGAACAGCACAAGTGCCTAAAAATAAAATAGAAGAATATCAAGTTCGGGAGGGTTTAAAATGGCTAAGAAGTTAGTTGGAGTTACATCTTGTCCTACTGGAATAGCCCATACTTATATGGCTGCAGAAGCTTTGCAAAAGGCAGCAGAAGAAATGGGTTATGAGATGAAAACTGAAACAAGAGGGTCTGTTGGAGTTGAAAATGAACTTACAGCTCAAGATATTAAAGAAGCAGAAGCTGTTGTAATAGCTGCAGATACTAATGTCCCAAGAGAAAGGTTTTCTGGTAAAAAAGTTGTTGAAGTATCCGTTTCTGAAGCTATAAAAAATTCAGAAAAAGTTATTAAAAGTGCTTTAGAATCCAAAGAAAAAGATTTTGTTGATGAAGTTCAAAACATTAAAGCAGAAAAATCTGGCAATAGAAAAGGTGTTTATAAACATCTTATGAATGGTGTTTCTTTTATGATTCCTTTTGTTGTTGCTGGAGGAATTTTGATAGCTCTTTCTTTCCTATTTGGGGGATATGAGCAAAGTGGAGAGTTTGCACAGGCTTTAGGAACAGCTGGTGGAGCAGCATTTACTCTTATGATTCCAATACTCGGTGGATATATTGCTTATTCAATTGGAGATAGAGCAGCTCTTGTTCCAGGTATGGTTGGCGGATTATTAGCCGCTCAAACTGGTTCAGGCTTCTTAGGGGCTCTTGTTGCAGGATTTTTTGCTGGATATTTAGTGCTTGGTATGAAAAAGACTATCAAGTTACCAAAAGGGTTCGAAGGTTTATTGCCTGTTTTGATCATTCCAGTTTTATCCGTTTTTATAGTCGGTTTGGTTATGATTTTTGTAATAGGTAATCCAATGACAGCTTTAAACGAAGGTATAAGTAATTGGTTAAATGGATTAACAGGAGCTAACGCGGTTATTCTCGGAGCTATTTTAGGTCTAATGATGGCTGTTGATATGGGAGGTCCTATTAACAAAGCTGCATATGCTTTTGGACTTTCAACTATAGCTTCTCAAGAACCATCGGCAGTTATGGCTGCAGTTATGGCAGCGGGGATGGTCCCACCACTCGCGTTGGCTTTATCCACAGTTATATTCAAGAACAAATACACTTACGACGAAAGAGAAGCTGGTAATGCGGCTTGGGTTTTAGGTGTTTCTTTCATCACAGAAGGGGCAATACCTTTTGCAGCTGCTGATCCGTTAAGGGTAATTCCATCTATTATGGTTGGTTCAGCAATTACAGGTGGCTTGTCTATGGCTTTCAACGCAACATTGCCGGTTCCACATGGAGGTATATTTGTTTTCTGGGCCGTTGATGGAGTATTCCCATATATTCTTGCAATTGCAGCAGGTATGATAGTAAGTGCACTTATGGTTGGAGTACTAAAAAGAAAAGTAGAAGAATAACACAATAAATAAAAGGGCCTTTTTAAAGGCCCTTTTATTTAGTTTCTATAAAACCTTGATTGGCATCAACAAATACATTTTGATCATCTTTTAAAATTTTTAATACGTTCTCCACAGAAACAATAGCTGGTATTCCCAATTCTCTAGCTATAATTGCACTATGAGAAAGCATACCTCCTGATTCAGAGATAATAGCGCCTGCTTTATAAAAAATTGGGTTCCAAGAGATATCAGAATAAGGAATGACGATTATATCTCCTTTTTTTACCTTTGAAAAATCATTGATTCCTTTAATTATAGATACTTTTCCAGAATAATATCCGTTGGATACAGGAATACCTTTTAATGATGATTTATCCTGAGTTATGAAGTGGTCAGGAACTTTATCGCCAACGATAGTTCCAGGCAATGTCATGCTTTCTTTTTCTTTCATATCTTCTTTTATTGTTTTAACTTCATTTTTTGTGAAGCTTTCTTTTTTGAGTTTTTCATATTTTATATAAAATATATCTTCTTTTTCATCTAAAAGATTTTCGTTTATAAATATTTCGGACAATCTCAAAAAAAGAGGTCTGAAAATTTGATATAAATTGGTGTATAAAAAACTTATCTTTTCTTTTAAAAGATGGATTTCTTTTGATTTCTTCAATCTCTTTTTCAAATTTTTGTCATTTGGTATGTTTACTTCTTTATCTTCTATAGTTTCTTGATCTTCTATAGTTTCTTGGGATTTCACCATTTCTATTATCATTTTTCTGTTTTCTTGCCATTGTTGTTTTGAAAAGTCATTACCGCTGTCTGATAATAAACCAAACTTCTCTATGAAAGAGTTAACTTCTTTTTCAAAATTAGCCCCTTCTCCTTTTTCAATTAACTGCTTTTTTAATTTGCTTAAATGGTAATTTGGATCAAAATTTTTTATCTCTGGTTGGTTGGAAAGTTCTTTCAAAATGTCTAAAGAATATTGCCTTTTTTCAATATATTTTTTTAAACCCAATGTTCTAAAGCTATTTGCCAAAGGAGTTACTATGTTAAAATAGGCTAATTTTTTTGTGTCTTCAATTAATTGGTCTATTGTTTTTATCGTTTCCCTTTTAGATAAACTGTTGAAGTCAATTTTTTTATAGCTTTCTAGTTTTTCTGTATATGTTTTTATTATATTTTTTGCTTTAGAGTTGAAGTTGATATTTTTTATTATAAAAACCAACATTTTTGGTAAATAAATCATAGTTTTTAAAGAGGGTTTGAACATGTTTTTTGGTGGCTTTGGATAAACTCCCATCAATAGTTCTAGAAGTTCTCTGGGCATACCCAATTTTTTGAATATTTCTCCAATAATCCCCATATTGAAATAAGCTCTATAATGGATCGATTTTGCTAATTCATGTATATTTACAGAGTCTTTTTTTATCAAATTTTCAAACAGTTTTTTCCAAGCACTGTTTACAACGGGGATGTTTATACTCCATACAAGTGGTTTTATAAGTCCTGGAAGAAATTCTTTTGATAAATTGTTTGAATATATATTTATGTTTTTTATGGTGGTTATCGGTCTAAGCTGTAGAAAATAAATTTCGCCCTTCGAGATTGTCCATTCTGCATCGATTTCTAATTTGTACTCTTTTTTAATTTCTAATATTTTGTTTTTGATGTCTTCAAGGTATTTCTCATCTAATTTTGGATTTACAGGTTTATCAACCCACATTTCCCAGTTATATCTCCATCTTTCTGGAGTAACCCCTTTGTCTACGAGTAACTCGCCATATCCTTTTACGTACTCTATAACAACTTCATTTAAATAATTAACGGGGTTTCTTGTGAAAATAACGCCGGAAAATTCTGAAATTACTTGTTCTTGGATTAAGATGGAAACTTTAAAATCTTTTTTACCAAATTTTTCCAGATAATTTTTATTTCTATCATCGATTATTTCATCATATATGTTTATAATTGATTTAATCAAATCTTCTTTTGATTTGAGGTTCAAAAAAGTTTTAAACTGTCCTGCAAATGAGCTTTCTTCTAGATCTTCTGAGTTTATTGAAGATCTAACAACATAAGTTTTATTTTCAAAGATATTTTCTAAATCATTTTTTATTTTACTGATTATTTCTTCTTTATTTTTTCTATAATTTTCATACGTTTTATAGTTGATATAAAAACTATTTGGGATTTTGACATCTTTTTTTAAAAAGAATATATTGTTATATATTTTTTTTCCAACATTTAATTTATCTTTTTTTAAATTAGCTATAGTTAATTTTTTTATTGTATTCATAAATATCCCCTCTATTCTTTTGTAATTTCATAGTGCAAAAAATCGTTCCTTTCTTTTTTGGCGGATAAAAGGTATAAAGCAAAAATTATTAATGAAAAATAGAATGAGATTCTATCAGAAAATATGAAAAAAAGTATTGGAATAAAGAAAGTTGGTAAAACAGATGATAGCATGGCTTTTTTCGTTGTGAGTATTATTATTGTCCATGAAACCAAAAGGATTAAAGTTGGAATAGGGGCTATTAAATACATTATCAGCCCACCAGCGGTTCTGCCTTTTCCGCCTTTAAACTTAGCCGTAAATGGGAACATTATTCCTAGTAATACTGCAATGAATGATGTGTATAAGATTAATTCTGAACTTCCGTATGTATAAACAAAATAGTATGGAAATAATACTTTCATAACCTCAACGATAACTGTCAAAAGGCCTGCTTTAACACCACCTGTTTGAAAAGCGTTTGCTACGCCAATATTTTTGGTGCCAGTTTTAGATAATTTTATGCCTTTGGTCATGTACACATATATTTCAGCAAATGGGAAGGACCCTATTAAATAACTTATTGGTATTAATAAAAACATAAAAAACTCCTTTTCTGGTATAATAGGTTTATCAAATGTAATTTTTTATAATACTTTATTAAAATTTTACCACATTTTTTATAAAAACAATTAAAAATTAATGAGGGGGTCATCATGAAAAAAATTATAAATATTGTTTTTTATGTATTTGTTTTCATTTTTGCTTTTTTTATAATAAATTTGGCTATAAATCATTTTATGGCTTCTTTGGGCGAAAGGAACGTTGATAAATCAAATTATAAATTTGCAGAATTGGAAAATGGAAAGATATTTTACAAAGAATATGGAGAAGGCAACCCATTTATTTTGTTACATGGTTTTTTAGGTTCATCAAAAGATTTGGAGAAAGCTGCAAGAGAATTATCAAAAAATTATAAAGTTATAGTACCAGATATCCCTAGTTTTGGTTTATCGTCAGAGTATTCTTTGGAGAAAAATTCTAAAGAAAAAATGTCTGAAGCCTTAATAGAATTTTTAAATTACTTTGATTATGAAGATTATAATTTATTGGGGCATTCTATGGGCGGAGAAGTTGCTCTACATATTACTCTTAAAGATGAAAAAGTTAATAAATTATTTCTTGTGGATAGTCAGGGGTATGAAGCAAATAATTTTTATCCAGATTTTCTCAAAGAGCATCCAGGTATTTCGTCTTTTTTTATAAGAACTTTTTTTCAAAATTATTTTTTTCAGAGGTTTTTGGCTAGAACTGGAATAAACAATATGGCTAATTTTGATGATTCAGAATTTCTAAAATCATATTATTTTAACTACAACATACCTTCTATGGTTATTCACGAGTTGAACGTAGATGATGACGCTGGAATATTGAAGAATAGGATTAAAAATATAGAAAACAAAACTTATATAATCTGGGGAGATAAAGACGAGGTTGTCCCAATTTCAAATGCTGAAAAATTTAGCGAAGACATAGATAATTCTGAATATTTTATTATTTCAGAAAGTGGGCATAACCCTTTTTTAGAGAATTTTGAAGAAACAATAAAAATTATAAAAGAAAAAGCTCGGGATTAACCCGAGCTTACTTGAATTATTCAATATCTATTTTTTTGTTCTTCTTAACTTCTTCTTCCTTTCTTGGAATTTCAATTTTTAGAATCCCATCGTTGAATTTTGCTTTAATTTCTTCATCGTTTAGATATTCTGGGATTTCAAAAGCTCTCTTGAAAGAACCGTATTTTATCTCTCTTGTGAAGTATTTTCTTCCTTTTTGTTCTTCTTCTTCAATGTTCTTTTCTGCGGTGATTGTTAAAACACCATCTTCAACATTGATGCTTATATCATCTTTTTGTACTCCAGGTAGTTCAGCTTCAATAAATGCAGCTTCATCTGTTTCATAAAGATCTAAACTCATATTACCAAAAGAATCCTTTTCATAACCTTTCATCATTTTTTCAAAGTCATCAAAAATGTCTAAAGGTGAAAATTCAGGAAAATTTCTGTATAACTTAATAGCCATACTAACACCTCCATAAGTTTTATTTTAATTTTAATTTCCTTTTGTATTTCAACTATTTTCACTAATATTATAATATAATTATCAATCTATGTCAAGGAGTGCTAATATAATAAGAGAGCAAACAAAAACATTATAATAAAAGTCGTAATATCAAAATAAATATAATTATAAAAATATATTTAATCAATCGTAACTAAATAATGATAAAAATGGAAAAAACAAAATAAAAACCCCCTTTTAAAGGGGGAGAAGGGTCAGTATTTTAAGAATGTCTTATAAAGTTATGTTTACAGGTGTTGCGTTTGCTAAATTATCTGATACTGGACATCTGTTTTCAACTTTTTCAATCCATGTTTTTAATGTAGCTTCGTCTGCATCTGTTTCAGGTTTCATTTTTACGTTTATTGCTTGGTATCCAGCTCTTTCTTCATCTGATTTACCCATAAATCTTGCTGGATTTAATTCTCCATCTAGTTCGATTTCTAAGCTTTTAATTTCAAAGCCCATTTCTTTAGCAACAACGTGACCTACAACGTTTAAACAACCAGATAAAGCAGCGAGAACATATTCAACTGGGTTTGCTCCGTGATCTGTTCCACCCAAATTAGCTGGTTCATCTATAATCATTTCAAAGTTTCTTGCTTTAACAACTGTTTTTGTTGGATTTTCTTTTGTTGCTTTTACATTTACTTGCATGTTTGGCATAATAATACCTCCTAAAGTATTGTGAAATAATTTACTACTTACACCTACATTATATTATCTAAAGATTAATTAATAATTTCAAGAATATTCAAATTTAATAAAGTTTGGTTAACTGAAGAAATATCTAATTCACAAGCTAAAATGTTATAATATTAACAAGTGTTATAAATGGAGGTGATTTTATGAAATATAAAAATTATATATGGGATTTTGGCGGAACTCTTTTTGATACTTATCCAGCTTTTTCAAAAAAAGTTGTTGAAATATTGAGAGATAAGAAGATTGAAGAAGACTATGAAACGATTTTAAAAATGGCTAAAAAGTCCAAAAGTCATCTAATAGATTATTTGAATGAGAAATACACTCTTAGTGATAGAGAGTTGAAATATATAAGGAAATGTGAAAAGTATACCTCTTTAAATTCAAGGAGTCCATTTGAAGGTATTGAAGAAATATTGAATTACATTATTTCAAATGGGGGCAAGAATTTTATCTATACACACAGAACATTTCATTCTGCTATGGAATTACTTTATCATTATAAAATGTTTGATTATTTTGAAGATATTGTTAGTAAAGATGTTGGTTTGGAAAGAAAACCTGATTCGGAAGGCTTTGAATATATAATTGATAAGTATGATTTAGAAAAAAACAAAACCCTTTCAATTGGGGATAGGGTTATAGATGTTGAGTCTTCAAAAGGGGCGGGCTTACAAACAGCTTTTTTTGGAGAAGGAGTTGTTTCTGCGGATATAGTTTTTCAGGATTTTTCTGATTTTATGAAACTCATAAATGAAGGTGATTATAATGATTAAGAAAATTATTTTGTTAACTGGAGCTGCACTTGGAATAGGTGTTTTGGGATTCTTAATTTGGGCAGGTAATCCACTTGGGCCAATGGAAGTAGTAGATGAAATAATTAATAGTTCAGACATTGAAGTCGTTGAAGAAAAAGAATTATATAAAATAGGAGAGGACAATGAAGTGGGTTTGATATATTATCCAGGAGCAAGGGTCGATCCTAAATCATATGTTCCTTTAGCTATAGAAATATCAAAAGAAAATATTACAATTTTTATTTCGAAGATGAGTTTTAATTTTGCTGTTTTTTCACCAAACAAAGCTTTGGAAATAGTTGAAAGTAATCAAGATATAGACAAATGGTTTATTGCAGGACATTCCCTTGGTGGTGCAATGGCAGCAAAAGTTGTTTATGAAAATCCTGGGATATTTGAAGGATTAATTTTAAACGCATCTTATCCAGCAGAGAATAATTCTTTGAAAGATAAAAATGTGAGAGTTTTATCTATATACGCGGAATATGATGGTCTGGCTACAGTTGAAAAGATAGATAACAGCAAAGATTTTCTTCCTGAAGATACAAAATATGTTTTTGTTGAAGGTGGAAACCACGCTCAATTTGGTTATTATGGTCCTCAAAACGGCGATTTAGAAGCAGATATATCTAGAGAAGAGCAAAGAGATATTATAGCTAGAGAAATGATAAATTTTATTAAGTAGAAATCGAAGATTTTGGTTGTTAGATGCCGGTTGTTAGTTGTTAGAAAAAAAGCAGTTTTTAAGAATGAACTAAACCAAAAACAAACAACTATCAACAAATAACAAAATAAATTACTTTGTAATTTATTTTACTAGGACATACAATTTTTTAAACGCATTTCACAGCATTCTTTCAGATAAATTTTGTACTATAATTCTCAATAGTTCATCGCATCTATTTATTATTTTGGATGAAAAAACAAGTATTAAAGGGATAAAAGAATGTCACCCTGAGCATCGTCGAAGGGTCTGATTTTATAAATTTGCGAAGCAAATTAAAAAGGTTTTAGATTCTTCAGCTCCAAAAACCGTCGTTCAGAATGACATAATACCTAGTTATCTAATAATGTATTAATAAATGAAGAAATATAAAAAAGAAAAGTATTGGAGTTTTACTGAGTGAAACAGTTTTAAAATAAATTGCTTTGCAATTTATTTTGTTGTTAGTTGGATGATGGAGGTTGTTGGTTTTTGTATTATTTTAGACATTTAACAATGTTTTTTGCTTCCAACCATAAACCTTCAACAGAAATTGTGAAACAATTTCTACTTTATGACCTACTTTGAGTTTTTATATTTCGGAATTGAATTAAACTCTTTTAAAATGATAGATAAAAAACTATCAAACCTCCATCCTCCAACCAAGTGAATTGCCTTGGATTTTATTTTATCTTTCTCAATATCGTTGGTAATACAGATAAGCTTAGAAAAACTGCAGCTATCATGGAAACCCACATTAAAATAGAAATATACACATGTATTTTTAAAGGTGAAAAAAGCATAGAAGATACTCCGACTGCAAGTCCTAATGCATTTGCAATTATAGGTCTTGAAGTGTATTTATAAGCTTTGTTTGCAGCTTCTTCAGAATTTAATCCGCTTTCTTTGTAACTTTTCCAAACAGATGTGAAATGTACTGCATAATCTATCCCTACACCAAGAGTTATAGAAAATATTGTTGTAGTGATTAAATTCAAAGATATTCCAGATAACCCCAAGAATCCAAAAAGAATTATTACTGTAGAGGCTATTGGAATGAGGGAAATTAATGCAGGGATAAATTTTTTCAACGATATCCATAACAAAAATATTATAAGCCCAAAAGCTATAATCAGACTTCCAACTTGATTTTTTACCATATCTTTGTTTAAATCATACATATAATATTGAACTCCAGAAAGACCTATTTCTACATTCTCATCATCATATTCTTCAGTGATTTCTTGTATTGTTTTCAAATCTTCATTTTTAAGACTATTCGGGAAAATAATAACTCTCGCTACATTCGATTCTAAATCTAAAAAATTATCTATTGGATTAGATTCAAGTTGATTTATAAAAGTGTTTATAAGGTTTATTTGTAATTGGTTGGGGTATACAGTTTTATCTCTATTGTATATTTTTTGGTTTAAAATTGAATATATGTCATAAACACTCATAACTTTGTTAACAGAGTCGGTTTCTAAAAGATCTTTTTCATAGTTTAATATTTTATCGGCGTTATCTTTTGAAAGTATAGTATTATCCGCTTTTAAAAGAGCGAATACAGGAACACTTCCTCCATTTATTTCAACAAATTTATTAAAACTTTTATAAATATCCGTATTTTCTCTATAAACCATCAATAAATTAAATTCATTTTGTATTTTAGGGAATAGTATCACTGAAACTATAATTAAAACTATTAAAATTGCTAAAGATCTTTTGCCCCACAACCTTTTTATGAAAGAATTTACACCTGTTTTGGATTTTTTTAGTTTTTTTAATTTTATTTTACCTGTTAATATAACTGGTAGTATTAGCCAGGTAGCTATTCCAGCAAATGCGATTCCAATTGATGAAAATATGGCTAAGTTATTAACAGCTTTTATATTCATAAACAACAATGCCATAAAGCCTGCTATGGATGTAATTGTAGTAATGATCATAGGTATGCCGACCATTTTTAATGTGTGAGAAATGCTATCCAATTTGTTGTATCCTTCACTTCTAGATTCTTGAATGTGAGATACAAAATGAAGTCCATCAGCGCTCCCTATAACTATGGTAAAAATAGGAGCTAGAACAGTTATAAGAGAAACATTTCCCTCTATAACTCCAATTAGTCCGAGAGTCCAAACTGCTGCAACACCAGCTGGTAGAATAGCTAAAAATGTTGATTTTAAACTACCCATCTTTATTCTGAAAACAAAAAAGATCAAGAAAAAGGCAGCAGGCGGTAGAAAATACAATATCCAAGTTACATAATCACCTATTTTTTGCTGCATATACAAATCTCCACTAGCGTAGTAATTATAATTATTCTCAGATAAAAATCCCTCTATTTCTTTTATTTGTTTTAATACAAAACCATCTTTTGGAAAAATTGTATAAATGGCGTATATTTTATCATCTTTTTTCACTAGAGGCGATAAAGCTGGATAGCTATTGTAATATTCAACAATTTGGGGTAGATCATTTTCGTTTATATTTGAAATGTTTTTTAATGTTGTTCCGATAGGAATTTGATCTGGAGCTGGTCCGTTAATAGCTCTTATATTGGATATGCCCTCCAGTTTATTTTGTATTTGTATCATTTTTTGAAAAATATCCATAGTTAATGTTTTCTTTTCAAACTCAACCATTATAGAAACTTGCTCAGTTGCTGGAAAATATTTTTCCATTTTTTTTTGATTGTCTTCGTATTCTGAGCCTTCTACTCTAAAAATATTGAAATCATTCGCAACTTCTATTTGGTTAATACCCAAAATAGCTAGCAATACAGCTAAGATTAAAAAAATAATTAATGCAACTCTATTTTTAGCAACAAAATTGGTATATTTATTCATTAATCTTTCCCACCCTTGTTTTTATTAATTATATTATATCATTATAAAAACATACAATTTTTTTAACGCATTTTTATACGGGTACCCACAAGGGGCACCCCTACATATAATTTGTACTATAATTCTCAATAGTTCATCGCATCAATTTATTTATTTTTGATAGAAAGCTAAACAAATGTCATCCTGAGCGAACGAAGTGAGTCGTAAGGATCTAATCAGTCAATTTTCGAAGAAAATTTAAAAGGTTTTATATTCTTCAGCTCCAAAAACCGTCGTTCAGAATGACAAGATACTTAACTATCTAATAATGTATTAAATAATGAAGAAATATAAAAAAGAAAAGTATTGGAGTTTTACTGAGTGAAACAATATAAAAATTGATGTTGAAAAACACGGATGTTTTTCATGCGAATTTATCCATGGATGGATAATATGAGCAGTACATCAATTTTATTGTTGAACGAGGGTTAAAAAACGACCTACTTTGAATTTTTATATTTCGAAATTGTTTTATTATAAAGTTCCTAAACTCCTCGTCAGCTTTGCTGCCAATCCTCTAAAACATTTAGAGGATAACCAAATTTTGCAAAGCAAAATTAACTGATGAGATCCTTCGGTTCGTCACTTTGTGACTCTCTCAGGATGACATATACAAAGGTTTTCAGCATTATTGTCTTTTCCAACATCCATCCTCTAATCAAGTGAATTGCTTTGCAATTTATTTCAATTTCCTCAATATAGTTGGTAGAACTGAAAGACTCAAAAATACAGCTGTTATCATTGATACCCACATCATTGTTGAAACATAAACGTGGATTTGTAGAGGTGATAACAACATAGCTGACAGTCCAATTGCCAGACCAAATGCATTTGCAATTATTGGTCTAGATGTATATTTATATGCTTTATCTGCAGCTTCTTCTGAAGTAAACCCTTTTTCTTTGTAACCTTTCCATACTGAGGTAAAATGAACAGCGTAGTCTATTCCAACCCCAAGAGTTATTGAGAATATCGTTGTTGTGATGAGGTTTAAAGATATTCCAGATATGGCTAAAAATCCAAAAAGAATTATAACTGTAGATACTATTGGTATTAAAGAAATTAGCGCTGGGATTATTTTTTTCAATGTGATAAATAACAATAATAGTATTAAACTAAAAGCTATTATTAAACTACCAGTTTGATTTTTTATCATGCTTTGGTTGAGATCATACATTAAATACTGAACACCGGTTACGTCAATGTTTATATTACTATCTCTTTCAAACTTATTAGTAATTTGTTGTATTGTTTTTAAATCTGCGTTTTTTAATGATTTTGGAAAAATTATCATTCTTGAGGTATTTGAATTTTCTGCCAAAAAATTGTTTACAGGATTTGTTGGGGCTTGTTTCAAGACGTTATTAATTAACATGATTTGTAATTGATTGTTTGGATATTCAGGTTGTTTTTTGCCGAATAATCTTTGATTTAGTGCGGAGTAAAGGTCATAAACACTCATTGTTTTGCTTACTGCTTCTTTTTCTTCGAGTTCTTTTTGATAGTTGAGTATTATTTTCGCGTTTTCGCTAGATAATATATTGCTTTCTGTTTTTATGAGTCCAAATACAGGAACACTTCCTCCGTTTATTTCCATGAATTTATCGAAACTTTTGTATATATCAGTGTAACTTCTATAAACCATAAGAAGATTGAATTCATTTTTTAGGTTAGGAATAAAAATTATAGAGATAAATAAGAGTGCAAAAAGAATTATAATAGATTTTTTGCCCCATAATTTTTTTATACCTGTAGATAGACTTTTTTCTTTTTCTTTATGAGTTTTAATTTTTATCTTTCCTGTTAATATCAAAGGAAGGATATACCAAGTTGCTATCCCAGCAAAACCTATTCCAATTGATGCGAAAATAGCTAAGTTATTTATTGCTTCTGTGTTCATAAACATTAGAGATATGAACCCAGCTATAGAAGTTATTGTTGTTACTATCATTGGAATTCCTACCATTTTTAATGTGTGAGTAATGGCAGATAATCTATCATAACCCTCATTTTTAGCTTCTTGTATATGAGAGATGAAGTGTAGTCCGTCAGCACTACCAATCACTATAGTGAATATGGGAGCTAAGACAGTCACTATGGAAACTTCTCCACCGAACCAACCAATCAATCCAAGTGTCCATATAGCACCAATTCCAGCTGGAAGAACTGCCAGTATTGTAGCTTTTATGTTTCCCATTTTTATTCTAAAAACAAGAAATATTAAGAAAAAAGCAGCTGGAGGTAGAAAAGATAAGATCATTTTTACATAATCACCTATTTTTTGTTGCATGTATAAATCCCCAGTTGCGTAGTATTTATAATTATTCTCTATTAAAAAATTTTCTATTTTATTTATCTCTTCTAACCCAAAACTATCTCCAGGAAAAATGTTGTATATTCCATAAATTTTCCCTTCTTTTTGTACTAAGGGAGACATAGCAGAAAGAGTATTATAGTATTCTTTTAATTTATTGATATTATTTTTATTTATATTAGAAATATCTGTTAATGATCCATCTAATGGGATTTTTTCTGGAGCAGGACCATTTAAAGCTTTAATATTTTCTACTGTTTCAATGTTTGACTGTATTTTAGCCATTTGATTAAAAATCTCAATATTTAACGAGTTAGATTCAAATTCAACCATAAAAGATATTTGTTCTGTTGTGGAAAAGTATTTTTCCATTTCATTCATGGTTTCTTCATATTGAGAACCTTCAACTTTGAATATGTTGAAATCATTTCCCACTTTTATTTGTCTAACTCCCAGTAATGAGAAAATAATTGTAATTATGAAAATTATAGTTAAAATCAACCTGTTTTTATTCACGAATTCAACGTATTTATTCATTTTTATCACTCCTTAATCCGTCTAATACTGTTTCTACAATTTTTTCCATTTCTATTTCTATGGTTTCTGGTTTAACTTTTTTTTCAATAGTTGCTTTTTCTATAACAGTGTAAATCAAAACACCGAATGTTAATTTTCTAATTATATTGTTATCTACATTTTTAAATTCCCCGGTTTTTTTACCCAATTCAAAAATAAAATTACTAAATTTTTCCATTTCTTTCCATATATTGTCTAGAAAAAATATTCTTATCTCTTCATTTACCATCATTTCTTGTAGTATTATTTTTATAATAGGGAAATTTTTTGCTATAAAACTACTTCTTTCTTTAAGAACTTCTTTTAAAAGTTTTTCTATACTTTGGTCTTTGTGTTTTTTTATTAGAGTTGGAAGAATTTCTTCTGTTGAATATTTTTTGAATTTTTTTATCATTTCTTTTAATATAGATTTTAGTAAATCTTTTTTGGAATTAAAATATTTAAAAATAGTTGCCTCTGATACTTCTGAACACTCAGCTATAGATTTAGTTGAGGTGTTATCATACCCTTTTTTATAAATTAAATCTATTGTACAATCTATTATTTTTTGCTTAGTTCTATCACTTTTTTTCATTTTATCACCTCTTTTTAATAAATAAGTGATTAATCACTCACTTTTATAATACACCTTTTTATTTTTTATTGCAATATATTTCATTTGAAATCTATTTTTTTGATAAAATAGACTGAAGGGGGAATTTGATTAATGAAAAAAATACTTTTTTACACACATTTGTTTGAAGACTTTCCTGAGTTGATAGATGAAATTAGAGATAAATATTCAGAAGTTGAGTTTCTTTACACAGAAGACGAAGAAGAATTAAAAGATAAAATAGTAGATATAAATGCAGTTGTTTGGGGTCATCCAAAAGAAAGTGTTTTGGAGATAGCAAAGAATTTAGAAGTTGTTTTTATTCCTTTTACTGGGGTAAATAAACTACCTTTTGAATATTTTAAAGAGAGAGGTTTGATCGTTTCAAATAATCATGGTAATGGAATTATTGTTGCTGAAAGAGCTGTAGCTTTATCTCTTGCTGTAATGGGGCGCATCGTTGAATTTCACAATGATATGAAAGAAGGAGAATGGCATAGAAGATACGGTTCAAAAAATCCTTTTGATCTCTGGACATCACTCCAAAATAAAAATGTTTCTATTTTAGGAACAGGTGGTATTGGAAAAAACATAGCAAGACTTCTGAAAGGGTTTAACTGTAACATTATGGGCTATAAAAGAAAGATAAACGGTGAAATGGAAAATTTTGACCATTTAACTGACGATTTAACAACTGCCTTAAATTTTGGAGATATAATTTATATAGCCTTACCTCTTACGGAAAAAACAAAAAGCACAATAAATTTAGAAAATATTGAATTATTGAAAGACAAGTTTCTCATTAATGTTGCAAGAGGTGAAATAGTTCAAGAAGAAGCTCTATATAAAGGGCTGAATGATGGCATATTAAAAGGAGCTGCAATTGATTCTTGGTACAATTATCCAAATGCTGAAAAACCTTACGAGCTCCCTTCAAAGTACAATGTTCATAGGTTTAAAAATATAGTTATTTCACCACACGCAGCTTCTCATTCTTTTGAAGGGAAGAAGTATCAGCTTGAATATACTATTGAAAATATAGAATATTATTTAGATAACGGGAAACCAAAATATGTAGTGAATTTAGAAGAAAAATATTGAGGTGTTAACATGGTTGAACTTAGAAATATTCACTTATCTTTTGATGACACAGTTTTGTTCGATGGATTCAATTTGAAAGTTCAACAAAGAGAAAAAGTTTTGATATATGGGAAATCTGGGATTGGAAAATCCAGCATTATGAAGATGATTTTGGGGTTTGTTGAGCCAGATAAAGGAAATGTTTTATACAAAGGTAAAGAATTGGATAAAAACACAGTATGGGGTTTGAGAGAAAATACAGCTTTTGTAACTCAGGATAATGATATAACCGGAGGGTTAGTTAAAGATTTTATTTCTGAGGTTATGGGGTATAAGGCTAATAAAAATATAGAAATTTCTAAAGATAAAATAGTGGAGTTATTAGAATATTTTGATTTGGAAAGCAAAATTCTGGAAAAGGATTTTCAAGATTTATCTGGGGGAGAAAAACAGAGAATATCTATTATTGTTTCGATTTTATTGGATAAGGAATTGTATTTGTTGGATGAGATAACTTCTTCTCTGGACAACAAAATGAAGAAAAAGGTTGTTGACTACTTTGTAGATGAGATGGATAAAACACAAATAATCATTTCGCATGACAATCATTGGTTGGAAAAAGATAAGCTGAGAATAATCAATTTGGAGGAATTATAATGGAGACAGTTGATATTAGTAATACTGCATTGTTGTTTGCTTATTTGCTTTTGATTGTTCCAGTTGCTATTTCTTATTTTTTGAAATTGGATATTATAAAAAACATATTTATATCTGTTTTTAGAATGTCAACTCAGCTTTTTATCATGGCGATTATCCTTGAATATCTCTTTACTTGGAATATAAAAATATTGAACATAGTTTGGCTAATGTTTATGATAGGTTTCGCTGCTTTTTCGGTTGTAAGAGAATCAAATTTAAAGTTAAAAAAATTTATTGTCCCGGTTTTTTCTTCTATGATTCTGGCCAATATAGCAGTTTTACTATATTTCAATTATTTTATTTTGAGTTTGGGGGATGTGCTGCAGGCAAGACATTTTGTGGTTATAGGTGGAATGCTTCTTGGGAACGCCCTTAGAGGAAATATTATTGGAATAGGCAGTTTTTATAAATCAATAGAGAGGAATAAAAATAGATATTTGTTTGCTCTGGGAAATGGAGCGAGTATTTATGAAGCCATTTTCCCATATTTTAAAGATTCTTTTACACAGGCTATCAAACCAACAGTCGCCAGCATGGCTACTATAGGGGTTGTGTTTTTGCCTGGTATGATGACAGGGCAAATTCTTGGTGGATCTGATCCTTCTACAGCAATTAAGTATCAGATAGCCATTATGCTTGCAATATTTTTATCTGTCACTTTGTCAGTTTTGTTCACCATTTTGCTAACTGTAAAATCTAGTTTTGATAATTACGGTGTTTTGAAAAAAGATATTTTCAAATAATAAAAGAGCGTATCTATGAAGATACGCTCACACCTAATAATTTTCACATATACCTAAGAAAGAAAAACGGGCTTTCCCATATAATTGTATAAAGGAACATCTAAAATCATACTGTTTCCATCTATTATAACCTCTAAATCTTCGTCTAAACTAAAATATCTACCTTTTTTATCTTCTAAAACGATTTCTTTATCTTCTAATTCTTCTATTTTGTTAAATAGTTCACTTTTTTTAAAACATTTAAAAAGATTGTTTTCTGATAAAACGATGTAATCATCTTCGACTCTTACCTGATCGGGGCAAATAAAACATTCGTTGTCATTTACTCCGTCATGACAGTCAGTCAAAACAAAATGAACTGTAAAATCGTTATCAGAAACAAAATTTTCTTTCAAATAGATCATGAAGTCACTTTTTTTCATATATATTCCCCCTCACTATTTTTTTGTGAATAAAATAACTTAATTTCAATTACATTATATAACAAAAAATGACTTTGTGTCAAATTTAACAAGAGGGAGAAAAAACCGCTTAATCACAAATAATTTCTTTTAAACAGATATAATTAATTATAAAATATATTTTAGTTAAAAACATCACAATTATAAAAACAACTTATAAACATTTTCTTATAAATTGGTAAAATAAAATTTTTAAAAAAGTGGTATAATATTGAAGAGGTGATTATTATGATGGATTCAGTTAATCCAGAATTATCTAATCCATATTTAGGTTACGGATTGGATCCAGGTGAAAGAGGACTTTCTCTATCTTCTCCTGCATCTATGAGTATTATGAGAGTAGCTTCTCATGAAGCCAGAAATATAGCACAATTTAAAAATAAAGCCGCCCAAGAAGGTGGAACAGTTTTATATACAGATATAGATTTAACTTTTAGAAAAAGAGGAAGTTATTTAGCAGCTGTTGCAGGCAAATCAACTGCAGTTGTATTGTATAGAAAAGATGCAGAAGAAGCAAGGAATATAGATAATTACATGGTTTCTTCTCAGACTCAGAAAAGAGATCCCTTTAGCATTGAGGGAGAAGATGAACAAGAAAATAAAATCAATTCAAATAGTTCAGGACAAAATGTCGAAGAACAAATTAAGAACATAGAAAATAAATTAAGAATCGAAAATGACCCGGAGAAAAGAGAGGAATTGGAACAGAAATTAGAATTATATAAGTTATTGAAGAATTTTTCTAACTCAGGTCTTTCAGCAGATTTTGCAAATGGAATAAACATAAATTTTTCAGCTTAAACCAATTTGGTTTAAGCTGAATTTTTTTAAACTTTCATATAGGCAACTTTTGGTTCAAAATTGAATTTTTTGATTTCAAGTTTGTTGAATCCACCAAATTTTTCGAATATTGCCTTTGTTTCTCCAGGCCAAAGCTTGTTGTTGACTTCGTCGAAAACCACAATTCCACCTTTAACAACTCTTGGAAATAGGTATTTTAAAGCTATCTTTGTTGGGTTATATAGATCAAAATCTAAAAAAAGCAGTGATATTGTTAGTTGGGGGTTTTTTTCAACATATTCAGGTATGGTTTTTATGGCGTCTCCTTTAACAAGTTCAATCTTTTGGAAATTACCAAGATATCTATTATCATCATAATTTTTTATTAATTCTTCAAGCTCTTTTTTTACATCGAAATTTGGGTTTAATGCTTTTTCTTTGAGGTTTCTATTTTTCCATTCTGATGCGTCTTCATCATGAATGTTTGGGAATCCTTCAAATGTATCGAAGCCTATTATGTTTCTGTATAGAGCGTATGGCTCCAAAATTGTAGAAAGTTTTGCCCAAGCCATAACTCCTCCGCCATGGTATACTCCGCATTCAATAATATCTCCCTTAACATCTTTAATCATTTTAAATAGTTCGTATCTGGCTAAAAATCTTGATATAGCTTGTCTTGGGACAAACTTTTCAAAGTTATCCATTTTTTTATTGAAAGTCCCTCCAAAAGTATTGAATATTTCTTCTGTGTTCATTATTAAAAACTCCTTTAAAATATTTTGTTTTCCTTTTCAGGTATCAAATTTTGTTTTGAGTCGTTTTTTGGTGAATTCACCATTTTACTAACTTGGTATAACTCAATTTCCTCACTTTTTCTGGAAGTAAGCAGGTTTTTGACATATTCAAAGTCATTTTCAAAATTGATCCACTTTTTTGTTTGATTTTTATCCAAAATTACTGGCATTCTATCATGTATTTGAGAGACTTTTTCGTTTGGTTGGGTGGTTATTATAGTGCATGAAAAAATTTGATTGTCTTCCTCGTCTTTCCAAATATCATACAACCCCGCAAATGAAAATGGCTGGTCATTCTTTAGCTTTATATAATAAGGTGTTTTCTGGTTCCCTTCTCTTTTCCATTCGTAAAAACCATTGGATATTATTCCACATCTTCTATTTTTTAACAAGGGTTTGTAAGACTTCTTTTGTTCCAAAGTTTCTGCTCTTGCATTTATCATCTTATATCCTATTGATGGATCCTTTGCCCAAAAAGGGATCAAACCCCATCTAAATTCATTCAAAATTGTTTTTTTATCTGTTTCATAAATAGAAATTACCTTGTTGCTTGGTGTGATGTTGTAACTTGGAGTATAATCCTCTATAAGAGTGATGTCTATATCAAAATCTTTTATTATATCTTCCAATGGTATGTATGTTACAAACCTCCCGCACATTTTAATCACCCCTTTCGATAATTTCTTCAATAAATTATACCAAATTAAATAGTTCAAAATTTTCTCATTGACATAAAATATTAAACACAAAGAAATTATAACTTAAAAAATGATTGCTAAAATAATATTGATAATAATAGTCGGGATTAAATTATCCCATAATTATTTAAAAAAATCAACCCCTTCAAAAATCCCATATAGATTATTAAGAGTTTTAAATATGTGCTGCTGCTAATATCCCGTGGAATTCCACGGGATATTTTTTAATAATTTTTGTCAAAATAAAAACCTCCAAAGTGAAAATGAAAATACTTTGGAGGTAATGAAAAATATTTATTTTTTGATTAACTCATTAATTTATTTATTTTTTCTACAAAATCGGAAGGATTTTCAATTTTCATACCTTCCATTAGTAAAGCTTGATTGTAGAGAATGTCTGCATAGTCTTTCAAAAGATCTGATTCTGGATTTTCATCATATATGTTTTTAACTTTTTTGAATACTTGGTGATCTGGGTTAAGTTCCAATATTTTTTCTGCGTTGAAAGGCATTTGATCTAACTCTTTTAGAACTTTTTCCATGTTTATGGACATTCCTTCGTGAGCACTTACTATACAAACTGGAGATTTTTTGAGTTTGTCTGTCAATCTAACTTCTTTAACTTTTCCAGATAGCAACTCTTTTATTTTACCCAACAAGTCTTTATTTTCTTCTTCTTCTTTTTTCTTTTCTTCTGTATCTTTTAGTTTTAAATCAGAAGAACTTATAGATTTGAACTGTTTGCCTTTGTAGTCGTGAAGCATTTGAATCAAAAATTCATCTATATGATCTGTTAGGTATAATACATCAAAACCTTTTTCTTTAACTGCTTCCATTTGTGGTAAGTTGTCTATGCTATCTCTTGACTCTCCAACAGCGTAATATATGTATGCTTCTTGGTCTTTTTTCATATTTTCTATGTATTCATCAAGAGTTATAGGTTTTTCTGAGTTTGAAGTTTCGAATAGCAGTAGATCCATAACTTTGTCTTTTTTATCCACGTTTTCATATAACCCAGCTTTCATACCTCTTCCAAATTCGTTCCAGAATTCTTGGTACTTTTCTCTGTCGTTATTTATTTTTGATTTAAGTGCCTGGTGAATTTTCTTTTCAATATTTTTTTTCATGACTTTTATATTTTTTGAATGTTGTAAAATTTCTCTTGATATGTTTAGTGTGAAGTCTGGAGAATCTACTAATCCTTTGACAAAAGAAAAGTATGAAGGTATCAATTCTTCGTATTTATCCATGATAAATACATTTTTAGAATAAAGGCTTAAACCTCTCTTATATTCTTTTGTGTAGTAGTCAAAAGGAGCCCTTGCTGGTATGAATAACAATGATGTGAATTCAACTGTTGAACCTTCTGCTTTAAAATGGATTACATCAAAAGGATCTGTCCAGTCATGATATGTTTCTTTGTAAAATTCACTGTATTCTTCTTCTGCGATATCATCTTTATTCTTTCTCCATAGGGATTCCATAGAGTTGATTGTTTTTATTTCTTTTTGTTCTTTTCCGTCTTCATCAGTTTCTGTTACTTCCATTTTTATTGGATATCTTATGTAGTTTGAATATTTTCTGACTAGCTCTTCTAATTTTTCTTTTTTGGCAAAATTATCTTCATCTTCCAAATCCTTCCTCAAATGAAGAGTAATTTTTGTTCCCCTATTCTTTTTTTCTATATATTCGATTTCATATTCTCCAGAACCGTCTGATTCCCATTTAACTCCATTATCTTCATTCCACTTTTTTGTTTCTACAGTGACTTTGTCAGCTACCATGAAAGCTGAGTAGAATCCAACTCCAAATTGCCCTATCATCTCAAGTGTTTCTTGATCGGACTTTTCGTTTTTTAACTGTTCCATAAAAGCTTTTGTCCCTGATTTTGCAATTGTTCCAAGGTTTTCAACAACATCATCATAAGACATACCTATACCGTTATCTTCGATTATTATTTTCTTGTTTTTTTCATCAGCATCTATAAATATTTTAAAAACTGTATCGTTTTCTAATATTTCCGGGTCCTTGAGAGATTCAAATTTCATTTTATCAATGGCATCTGATGCGTTAGATATCAACTCTCTTAAAAATATTTCTTTATGAGTATATATAGAGTTGATCATAAGATTCAGCAACTGTTTTGTTTCAGTTTGAAACTGTTTTTTTTCTGGCATTCAAATCATCCTCCTTTTTTATCACTCTTTAGTTAAGATTGCCAATTTATAATAATTATATCATTTGAAGTCAAAAAACACAATAAAAAAAGATAAACGTATTATAACAAAACGTTTATCTTTATAATAGTTGAATTTATATTATTCTGAAAGTATCTGTTACCTTTTTTCGGTTCTCAAAAAGTCTTTTTTTTACTGTCTGATTGTCATCGTTTTCTCTTACAAGTGTTCCAATGATTTTTATTTCAGTGGATATCTTTTTATCATCTTTCATAATAAAACAGGCGTTTGCGGTATTTATATATTTTTCTGCTATGATTTTTAATTGGTCTTTTTCAACAAATCTTACTATACTCAAAAATTTGTTACCTTCTAATCGGCCTGTTAGATCGGAGTTTCTTGTATTAGCGTTTAAATTTTTAGCAATCATTTTTATAACTCTGTCTCCAGTTTCAATTCCGTGTTCATCGTTTATTTTTGGTATATTTTGAACTTCAATTAAAAGAATTCCCGTGCCGTAATTAAATTTTTGCGATTCATTTATTATTCGGGTTAAATTATCTTCTAAATATTTTTTGTTAGGTATTCCAGTTCCACTATCCATATATGCTATTTCTTTATATTTCTTTATTTCTTCCAGAAATTTTTCTTTTTCTCTTAAGTCATCGAATATTTCAATAGCTCCTTCGATCATATTACCATCATCGTAAACAGGGAAAACTTTTACAGATACAGGGATTCTATGCCCTTCTTTGTGATGTAAAAAAACTTGAGTTTCTCTTTCTCTACCATCAGCAAGTGTACTGCTTACAGGACAGCCATGATGGCAAAGATTTCTTCCAGCTTCATTAATGTGTTCGAGAATGTTATCTTTACAGCTTTTCCCAATTACTTCATCACTGTAAAATCCTGTTATATCTTCAGCTTTTTTATTCCAAAATAAAATATTTCGTTTATTGTCTAAAGCGTAAACTCCACTGTTTATGTTATTTAAAATTTTCACAAGTTTTTTGTCATCGATAAACAAATTGATCATCTCCCCTCGTTTAATTATACTACAAAAAAAGCCACAGACATTAAATCTTTTTTGTCATCAAAGATATTTAGTTTGAACTTTGAAGACTCTTCTGACTTTAAAATTTTGTCATCTCTCCAATGTAACAGATTTAGTTAATTATGGTAAAACTAAGATTTAAAAATGTAAATACTATAACAATAAAGAGTAAATTCTGTGTTATAATGAACAAAAAGAGGTGGTGGATATTATGAATAAAATGATTTTATTGTTTTTTCTTATTTTTAGCATAATGGTTTTTTCAATAGAAGTTACAGAAGAATATAAAGACGAACTTTTTTATGATCTTATATACAATAATTATGAAGAACAAGAAATCACTCAATTAATCGATAAATATAACTACACTTTCAAAAAAAGAGGTAAATATTCAGAGAATTTGGATGATCTTATAATAGCATCTATTACTAACGAAAAAAAAGATTATTCTTTAGATTTTATTAAAAAGCTTAATAGTATTTATAAAGAAGGATGGAATAATAGATATAAAGATATTAACGGGGAAAATATAAATTCTCCATATAAGTATGCTCTTGAATATTATAGATTTGATATTTTTGATTATTTAATATCAAAATCTTATAAAATTCCAAACTATAAAGAAAGTATTCTAAAAAGTGATGTATTTAAAGGGATAGTAGACTCTATTGATAAGGGGAATTCTATAGAAGTCATTAATTATCTTGAGAAAAAAGGGCTATGGGTTGATTTCAATTTTTATGAAAAAGATGTTTACAAATATTTAGCGTCATTAGATTTGAAAACATTTCAGAATCTTCATAAAATTTCTAACATAGATGATTTTTTGAAAAAAGAAAATTCCTATGAAAAAATTTTGCTTTCATTTAGCAATGATATTGATATGGAAATACAATCAGAATACATAGACTTCCTGATATCTAAAATAGATATAGATACTATTAATTCCGGATTTAATGATTTTGAAAAAGTGAGAGGAATACAAGCAGAAATATTTTTTTATTTGTATAAAAAAGGTATAGAGCCGGATATAAAGTATATAGATAATTATTTTAGCCATTTATATGATTATTCTACATTAAGAGATTCCTTTGAATTGTATTTAATTTATTATACAAAAGATAAATTAAACAATACAGAAGAAAGGTTTGACCAAAATGATCTTTTGAACCATATTTTTACAAATTATTTTGAAAATTTTGTTTATGTAATGAATAGAGACGAAATATTAAAAGCAATGGAAATAGTATTTGTTTTTGATTCAAAGAGGGATAAAGATTTTTATTTTTCAAGAATTAATAATTTGATAGAAAATGAGTATTTTCTTTTTGCAAGAAAATACCTTTTAAAAGGAATTAGCGAAAATTTCTGGACAATTGAAGATATAGCCCTTTACTATGATTTTAGAGGTATTGAAGAACAATTTTCAGCTTTTTTCTTAGTTAATGATATTGATTTAACTTTTAAAACAAAATATAAAACTATGGATAGAAACATTGATTTGATGGAATATTTTGTAGAAAAAAATCTATTCTATGAAGATTTTCTCGAAAAATATGATGGAGATTTTAATAATTTATTTTTCTCAGCTCTCAAATATAGTTCTTTAGATACTATAGAGTATATAACCTATAATTTTAAAGATAAAATTCCTTCAGATAGATCAAGTGTTTTAAATTATTTTATGGCTGCCGCTCAATCCCATGATCCAGAGAAATTTTATTTTGTGAAGAGTTTTTTTAATGTTAAAGAACTGGATAGTTGGGCAATAGAAAAACTAATCCAATATAATTGGGATTTAGAGTTTGTAAAAAAAATAATGAATGATAGCAAAATTGATTTTTCTGAAAAGACTTATACGTATTTGAGTTTGGCTGCAAGTTTTTTCAGTGATCCAGAAATATTCAGCTTTTTTGAAACTAAAGGAATAATTTTGGACAAAGAAAAAAAATACTCATTTGGAGATCCAATTTTTATTTCTATTTTGGAAAATCCAAGCTTTTCAATGAAAAAACATTTAATAGATTATTATGGAGTTAATTATAGCCATAGTGAGGGTTATTCTTTACTTTCCAGTATAAACCCAGATTATTACAAGACAATAAAATATATATACGAGCATGAAGATTTTAAATACAAAGATTTACCTTATTACAAACATTATGATTTAATAGATAAAGAAATATTTGATGGTTTTGATATAGAAGCAAGATTTATTGTTGAGAGCGATAATTTATTAACCATTGATTATTTTTTAAATCAAATTCAACGAATCAATATGTTTTCAAAGCAGTGGAGAAGTCTTTTAGATTTCGCAGTAATAAATGATAAATACTTTTCTCAAAAATATATTTTATTGAATAATTATGATGTTGATTATGGTATAAGGGGAATTGGATCTGCTGAACTAAGAATTGGGGATATTGGATTAAATAATGTTTTTCATTTCTTAGCAAGAAGTAGTAGTTATAACTATTTTAATAGCTATTTTTATAAAATGATTACAGATGATGAGATTCAGCACTTAATGAGCATTCAAAATTCAGAAGGGATTATCCCTTTGATGTATTTTTTAAAACTTAATGATTTTAATGATATAAATAGCACGTTATTCTTTTTAAGGTACAAAGGATTTGATATTTTAGACAGTAAGAATAATAACTTATTACATTATTATGCAATGAATGAAAATATTTTTGTGGAATTTAAAGAAAATGTTAGTAAAGAGAATATAACCCTGGAACTTTTTAATTTAAAAAATGAAGATGGATTAACTCCTTATGAGCTTGCATTAGAAATGGGAAATGTTGAGAAAGCTAAACATATTAAAGATTTGCAAGATTATTATAAATAAAAAATATAGAAGTCGAAAGACTTCTATATTTTTTATCGCATAGTTCTATTCATTTCAATATCCATTCATGTTGTTGGTCTAGAAATTCTTTTTGTAACCCACTCTTTTGATTAATGGTAATTGTGGCTATTAGTTCGTAATGTCTTATTGGTATGAAGCTAAAAATATTTTTTATATCCTCATATTCTAGAGTTCTTTCTTTAATATACCCACTGTAAAAACTTTCAAACCTTTTCATGATTTTATCAAAATCTTTTTCAATTAAATTGTTGAAATTGGCTGTATCACAAAGTGTTGCCACATCAATTACGGGAAAAGAGTATGAAGATGTGTCAAAATCAAAAAGTATATACTTACCATTTTTTTGGAACATATTTCCAGAATGAAGATCACCATGACAAACTCCATTTTCTGATTTTTCCATTTTCCCCCAAAGTTCTTTTCCGTAACCATTAAGTTCTTCTATTTTGTTTTTATCGTAATCTGATTTAATTAAAATCTTTATAAATCTATCTATATAAAATTCTTTACTCCTATGGATTATTGGTTTTTCATAACCTTTCATAAGGTTATGAAACAAACCAACTTGTTGACCGATTTGTTTTACCTCTTTTTCTATATTTGGTTCTTTCCCTTCCACGTAATAATAAACAAAACCAATATATTTTCCTTCTTCTGTATTAAAATCAAAATAATTTTCATTATTTCTAGTCTTTACGAGTTCAACAACGGGATAATCATTTTCATTAAGATATTCTATTATTTCTGTTGCTTGGATTGCTGAAATTTTATTATTTGGTCTGTTTAGTTTTAAGATAAATTTATGCTTTTCATTTTCTAGGGTATAAACATGCCCTATCATGCTTCTTATGTATTTTATATCATCTATCTTAAAGTCATATGTTTTTTCTAACTGATTTTTAATACTCATCAAATCAAGACTGTTCATATCATAAGCCAACTTATCACTAATATTTTATTAAAATCTTCTCTATGATTATTGATTATAAATTCATTGTTTATCATCTCTATAAAAATATCCATAACAGACAACAACTTTTCTGGGGATAAATTTTCAGTTAAAATATTGTTTGAAAAAATTTGAAATGAACTTTCGTATTCATTGTTGTTTATAAGCTTTTTTATTAAGTAAAAATCATTATTTTTATAACTTAATTGATTTAAAATTATTTTTTTTGAATCTTTACCCACACTTCTTTTTCTAAAATCAATCGCTATTTCAGTATATCCCGATTTTAATAATAAATCAGATAAAGTATACTCTAAATTTCTTTTTATATCTTCGTTGTTTATTTCGTTTAACTGTTTTAAAAGTGAGTGTATATTATTTCTCTTTACAGCTGTAAATGATTTTAAAAGGAGTGCTTTCTCTTTGTGATTTTGGTCAACAATTAAACTTATTGTACTATCTGCAAATTTATTATAACCATTATCATACAAGAGTTTGGTTAAGTTATACATAAAGTCTTCTCTTATCTCATACTCGAAATTATGATGGGCAATTTGATAAAAATGGTTGAAAAAAAGTTCGATTATCTTATCATTTGGTTTAGAAAAGATAAAATCAAAATCTCTTTCCTGAACTTCATTTATTTTTAATTTTTGCCCAGGCTTGATAGTATAAGGCTCTTTTAGGTCGTTTTTTTCAATAATTCTGTTTAAGGGTATGTTTATCCTTTTTGATATAGAATACAAAGTGTCATCAAACCCAACGGTGTAAAAAATTTCTGTTGATAAAACTAAAATTGTCATGGTTAGTGCTAATAATAAAAATAGTATTTTTTTCATGTTCCCACCTCCATGACAATTTTAATCTAAAAAACTTCTCTTTTATAGTGACAATATGGTTGTTTACCAGTTTTTTTATAATAATCTTGGTGATATTCTTCAGCAACGTAAAAAGTAGACGCTTCTTCTACTTTTGTTTCAACATTGAAATCTTTGCTTTCTAACTCGTTTATTATCTTTTCTGCTGTTTTTTTCTGTTCTTCATCTGTATAGAAAATAGCTGATCTGTATTGCTTTCCAATATCTGGACCTTGTCTATTCTTTTGTGTGAAATCGTGAATTTCAAAAAACAATTTAGTTAGTTCTTCATAACTTGTTTTTTCTGTATCGTATATCACTTCAACAGCTTCTGCATGACCAGTGAATCCCATGCAGACTTGATCATAAGTTGGGTTTTTAGTTCTTCCACCAGTGTAACCTACTCTTGTGTCTACTACACCTTCTTTTTCTTTGAAAAGTTGTTCTACTCCCCAAAAACAACCTCCAGCGAAAATAGCTCTGTTATACTTTATTTTTTCTCCATCTGGTATAAAATCCATGGATATAGAGTTAACACAATGTCTTATGTTTTTGTTTGTTAAATGTTCTCCATGAAAAACATGGCCTAAATGAGCCCCGCAATAGGCACATGTGATTTCTGTCCTTCTTCCATCTGCATCTACATTTTTATTGATTGCTGCTGGAATCTCATCATCAAAACTTGGCCACCCACAACCAGAATTAAATTTGTCTTCTGATTTATATAGTGGAAGTCCACATTGTTTGCAGATGTACGTTCCTTTTTCAAAAAACTCGTCATATTCTCCAGTAAACGGTCTTTCTGTACCTTTATTAACTATCACAGATATTTCTTTTGGGGTTAATTTTTTATAATTTTCTTTCATATAAAACACCTCTTTTCTAATTGGGATAATTTATGTCATATATAAATTATATCATATTAAAATCAAACTATTTTTTTTACATAAAATATATTATAGATATAAATATTTTTAACAAAAATGGTATAATATATGTGCATATGCACATATATAAGGGGTGATTTTATGAATTTAAACGAATACGAAGTGTTTAAAGTTGCTGATTTATTTAAAGCATTTAGTGATGAAACAAGAGTTCAAATAATTAATATTTTAAGTGAAAAAGAATTATGTGTCAGTGATATTGTAGAAGTTTTAGATAAAAATCAAACAACTATTTCGCATCAATTAAGAATATTAAGACAATCTGGATTTGTTTATTCAAGAAGAGATGGAAGAAAGAATTATTACTCTTTAGATGAACATATTTCTGAAATTTTCAAACAAGCTGTTAACCATATTAAAGAGGTGGAAGAAATATGAATAGACAAAAAGAAGCTTATAAAGTGACTTTTGCAGGTTTTTTGGTGAATATTATTTTGATAGTATTCAAATTATTAGCAGGTTTTTTAGGTAATTCAAGTGCTATGATAGCAGATGGAATACATTCTATGTCTGATTTTGGTTCAGATATAATGGTGTTTTTTGGGTTTAAAATTTCAAATAAACCAGCTGATGATAATCATAATTATGGACATGAAAGGTTTGAAACTTTAACTTCATTTGTTATTTCTATAATGCTTATAGGAGTAGGTATAGGCATTTCTTTTAGCAGTGTAGATAAAATAATAAATATAATTAATGGAGAGGTTATAGAAGTTCCGGGATTAATTGCTTTTTTTGCAGCTTTAATTTCTATAATTTCAAAAGAATGGATATATAGATATACTTTAAAAGTTGGTAAAAAGATAAAATCAAAGGCAATTATTGCAAATGCATGGCATCACAGAACAGATTCTTTTTCATCTATTGGAGCTTTAATTGGTATAGGAATGGCTATTCTTTTAGGGGATAAATTTGTTATTCTTGATCCAATAACTGCTTTAATAGTTACTGTTTTTATTTTTAAAGCTGGGATAGAAATATTAATGCAATCTATTAATGAATTTTTAGATGTTGCTATTGAGGAAAAAGATATTAAATTAATAGAAGATATTATTTTTAATACTGATGGTGTAAAGGATTTTCATAAATTAAAAACAAGAGCTTTGGGAAATAAGATTTCTGTTGAATTCCATATTTTGGTGGATAAAGGTTTATCTATAACAAAAGCCCATGAAATAACAGATATATTAGAAAATAAATTAAAAAATGAATTTGGAGATGAGACACATATAAATATTCATATTGAGCCTTATAAAGAATCGGAAATATAGTTTTGATATAATATACCTATCGCCAATATATAGGAGGTTATTATGGATTATAGTTCTATTTTCAATCAGATATTGATTTTATTTATACTCTTAATTGTAGGATATATCTCAAGAAAAATAAATATTTTTGATGATAAGATAACTAAAGGATTATCTGATCTTATTTTAAAAATAACACTTCCAGCTATGATTATTGGAAGTATGATTGGAAATGATAATCCTGACTTAGCTGAAAAATTTGGTAAGATATTGCTAATATCGATTTCTGTTTATTCTATTACTTTTATTTTAGCGTTACTTCTTCCAAGAATTATTGGATCAAGACCTTATGAATTAGGGGTTTTTGAATTCGCCATTATGTTTTCAAATGTTGGTTTTATGGGATATCCTGTTACTGCAGCTGTTTTTGGTGAAGAAGGAGTTTTTTATGCAGCTATATTTAATCTTCCTTTTAATTTATTAGTTTTCACGATAGGTATTATATTTTTATCTTCAAAGCAAGGTCAAAAATCAAAAATTAATCCAAAATTACTTATAAATCCTGGAGTAATAGCAGTTTTGATTGGATTTATTCTATTTTCTTTGAATATTAATTTACCTAAAGCAATTACTGGTTCTTTGGATTTACTTGGTTCGGTAACAACACCTCTTTCAATGATTGTCATAGGGGGATTACTTGCAAAAGTTAGAATAAATAAAATATTCAGCAATTATAGAGTATATATAATAATGATTTTTAGATTATTTTTAGTTCCACTTGTTATTTATTTTGTTTTGAAGAATTTTGTGGGCGGAGTATATCTTCTTGGTGTACCAGTATTGCTATCTGCCATGCCCGTAGCTGCAAATTCCGCCATACTTGCGGAGGAATATAAAGGGAACGCAGAGCTTGCCTCTCAGACGGTTTTTATAAGTACCTTGTTTTCAATTATTTCAATTCCTTTAATAACGATGTTTTTCATAGCATAACAAAAACAAAATCCCAAGCTCACGCTTGGGATTTCATTTTATACTTTTAATTCATATTTTTTGAATATATCTTTTGCTTTTTCCATGTCTTCGTCACTTGGGGGTTCTGTATTGGATAATTCATATTTCTCTTCCACTTGTTTCCATTTATGTTCTCCCATCTGATGAAAAGGCAAAAGTTCTACTTTTTCAACATTTTTCAAAGTACTAACAAAATCAGCTAATTCTTCTATCATTTCAAAGTCCATATTCAGTCCTGGTACAAGAACATGTCTTATCCAAACAGGTTTATCTATTTTATCCAAATATTTTGCAAATTCGATTGTCGGTTTAAGTTCGACACCGGTAATGTTTTTGTATGTTTTTTCTCTTATAGCTTTTATATCTAGTAGTACTAGATCAACATATTCCAGAATTTCTTTTACTTTTTCGTTGAAAATGTATCCTGAGGTATCTACTGCTGTGTGTATGCCTTCTTTTTTTAACCTTTTCAATATTTCTTTTAAGAATTCTGGCTGCATGAAAGGCTCTCCACCAGTGATTGTCACCCCACCCCTTTTTAAAAAGTTTTTGTATTTTAAGACGTGTTCTAAAACAAAATCAGGGGATCTATGATATTTTGCTTCATTTATTTTCCATGTGTCTGGATTATGGCAGAATTTACACCTTAATGGACAGCCTTGCATGAATATTACAAATCTTAATCCTGGTCCATCAACTGTTCCCAGTGATTCAAAAGAATGTAATTCCCCTATTAATTTATCCATAAAAATCACTTCTTTTTATTTTATATTTTTGATGATATAGTCCTCTTTATAACGTCAAGTTGTTGTTCTCTTGTTAGTTTTACAAAGTTAACGGCGTATCCAGATACCCTTATAGTTAATTGTGGATATTCTTCTGGATGTTCCATGGCATCTTCCAGTAGTTCTCTTTTGAAAACATTGACATTTAAATGTTGCCCTCCGTCTGGGGTGAAATAGCCATCCAGGAGTGATATTAGATTTTCTTGTCTTTCATCATCTGTTTTTCCTAATGTAGATGGAGTTATTGCAAATGTATATGAAATTCCATCGTTGGCATCTTCAAATGGAAGTTTGGCAACTGAAGATAATGATGCAAGAGCACCTCTTTTGTCTCTACCATGCATTGGATTTGCGCCAGGTGCGAAAGGTTCTCCAGCCTTTCTTCCATCTGGGGTACTACCTGTTTTTTTACCATAGACAACGTTAGAAGTTATTGTTAGTATAGATTGAGTTGGTATAGCATCTCTGTACATTTTGTGCTTTCTGAGCTCATCCATAAAATATCTAACTATGTCAATTGCAATTTGATCTGTTTCGTCTTCATTGTTTCCGAAAGGAACATAATCTCCTTCTATTTCAAAATCTATGGCAATACCTTTTTCATTTCTAATAGGTTTTACTTTTGCATTTTTTATAGCTGCTAATGAATCGGCTATTATGGATAATCCGGCTATTCCAAATGCTTCTGTTCTGATTACTTCTGGATCGTGTAAAGCCATTTGAATAGCCTCGTAAGAATATTTATCATGCATGTAGTGTATTATGTTCAATGCTTTTACATAAACTCCTGCCAGCCATTTAAGCATATTTTGGAATTTTTCTTTTACTTCATCGTATTCTAAATATTCAGAAGTTATAGGTTCGTATTTTGGTGCAACTTGTGCACCAGATATTTCATCTACACCACCATTTATAGCATAAAGCAAAGCTTTTGGTAGGTTTACTCTTGCTCCAAAAAACTGCATTTGTTTTCCAAGTTTCATTGGAGATACACAACAAGCTATTCCGTAGTCGTCTCCAAAATCACATCTCATCAAATCATCGTTTTCGTATTGTAGGGCTGATGTATCTATAGAGACTTTTGTACAGAATTTCTTCCAATTTTCTGGTAATTTTTCTGACCAAAGAATTGTCATGTTTGGTTCTGGAGCAGGACCTAAGTTATACAATGTATTTAAAAATCTGTAAGATGTTTTCGTTACAAGACTTCTTCCATCAACACCCATTCCACCCAGAGATTCTGTAACCCAAGTTGGATCTCCTGAGAAAAGTTCGTTGTAAGAAGGGGTCCTTAAAAATCTAACGATTCTTAATTTTATAACAAACTGATCTATCAGTTCTTGAGCTTCTTTTTCGGTTAACTGTCCTTCTTCCATATCTCTTTTTATGTAAATATCTAAAAATGTAGAAACTCTGCCAAGAGACATCGCAGCCCCATTTTGTTCTTTTACAGCAGCTAAATAAGCAAAGTATATCCATTGAACAGCTTCGAGAGCATTTTTAGCAGGTTTTGAAATATCAAAACCATATGATTGTGCCATTCTTTTTAATGCTTTAAAAGCTTGAATTTGTTCTGTGAATTCTTCTCTTTGATTTATTAGTTTTTCATCCATTTCGTATTTATCATACTTTTCATTTAGCACTCTTTCTTTTTCTTGGATGAGATAATCTACTCCATATAGAGCCACTCTTCTGTAGTCTCCAATTATTCTTCCTCTTCCGTATGCATCTGGTAAACCAGTAACAATACCTGATCTTCTGCAATCTCTGATCTCTTTTGTGTAAGCAGAAAAGACTCCATCGTTATGAGATTTTCTGTATTTGACATATATTTCTTCTGTGTTTTTATCTAATTGGTATCCGTAGGCATCTAACGCTTGTTTTACCATTCTCAAACCACCGTTTGGGAAAATAGCTCTTTTTAAGGGGGCGTCTGTTTGTAATCCAACTATTTTTTCTAACTTTTTATCTATATATCCTGGCCCATATGCATCTATTTGAGAAGGTATTTTGGTTTCAGTGTCATATACACCATTTTCATTTTCTTTTTTGAACATTTCACTCAATTCATTCCAAATTTTTTTGGAATCTTCTGTCGGACCTTCCAAAAAATTATGGTCTCCTGTATATTCACTGTAATTTTCTTGAACAAAATTTCTTACATCTATATTTTTCTTCCACTTTTCACCTTTAAAGCCATTCCATTCTTTAAACATATAAATACCTCCTAAAATGAAGTTGATAAACACTATACTACACATTTACATACTATATTAATTCTATTTCCGATATATAAAGTCAAGTTTAAATTTTATATAGTGAATATTTTAACTAACTGTGAACTAAAAAAATAAGAGTGCATTCGCACTCTTATTCTCTTTCTTTATTTAAATCGAGAAATTCTATTACCATTTTAACTTCATCGTTGATTACTTCAGGATAAACATATCCTTTAAAACCTAAACCAATTAAGAAGGTTTTTATCACATCTGCTATAGTGAATGATGAATCAACATCGTGTCCCCTTGCCCTTAAAATATCTTTGATTACTGAGTTGAATTCTTCATCTACTTTTTGAATGTTATTGAGAGTAACCTTAGATCTATACGGATAAGTTATAATCTGCGAAAATGCAGCCATTTTATCTGGAGGGTTGAATAAGTCTAAAATCATATCTTCTATATCCCCCGGTTTTTCAAATACTTCTCTAATCCAAGATTCCAAAATGTATTCTGCAGTTTCTACCATTGCTCCATCTTTAGAACCAAAATAATAATGTAATGAAGCTATTGTTAATCCAGCTTCATTTGCAATTTTTCTGGTTGTAGTAGAACTTATGCTGTTTTCATTAATTATATTTATTATGGACTCAATTAGTTCCATTTTTCTCTTTTCTCTGAGTTTTGGATTTGGCCTTCTTGCCATTTTTTTCACCCCTATATAAAAATTATTTAATCATAAAATTCAATTCATATAGCATAAAAATATATCAATATGATAATTATATCATATTCTCTTAAAATATGAATTGGATATTATTAAAAATAAGTTAATAATAAGGTTTGATATGCTAATTTTTAATAATAATTTTTAATTATGTTTCATGAAGTAATTAATATATCAAGTGATATCTTAATTCGTATAAAAAAGCAGGAGAAATTTTCTCCTGCTTTTTTAATTATTATTAAAATAATGAATTTATGTTTTGATATGTATCAACGCTCGAGTTTATAAATCCCATGAATGTTGAAACGGTGCTCATTATTTCTGTTATACTTGCAAGTCCATTTTGAGGAATGTAAATTATGTCTCCTGGTTTTAGTTTTGGATTCATTGGTGACTGTATTGGGTTTGCCTTTATTATTCCAGAAATGTCCAATGAAACTGGAGGATTTTCCACGCCGTCTTTGAAAAGGTAAACATTTTTAAGGTCTCCAGCTTTTGTAGCGTTTCCAGATTTTAGCACAGCGTCTAACAAAGTGATTTCTTTTGTATAAGCAACAGGTCCAGGCCTTGATACATTACCAAGAACATAAATAAGTTGATCCTGTATAGTAGGCACATATACAATTGAACCAGGTGCAACCATGGTATTTCTTATTTGTTCTATGTCTTGTATTTCTACTTCTACTTTTTCATCATTTGCTGTATATATCCAAACACTTTCTTGATAATCCCAGTTAAATCCTGATCCAGCCAATATTTCGACTAAACTTACAGGTATATCACTTCTAATGTTTTTGGGTTGAACACTCCCCATCAATACAATATAAGAATAGTCTAAATTAGGCTGAACAACGACATAGCTACCTTTTTCTACCTTTGTCAATGGGTTGTTTTTTACATCATCTTCTGTGTATTCCGAAATTAATTGGTTGTTTTTGAACACTTTTATTGTTCCTTGACTTGATGGTGCAAATCCACCGGTTGCCTGAAAAATATCCATCAAAGTTACTTCTTTTTTGGTTATAGCACCTGAATCACCAGATTTATAATAAATCACAGAATCTGTCTTTGTTTTGTTAATACTGATCATGACTTTTCCAGACAATTCCACGGCTTTTTGTTTTTCTATGTCAGAACCTTTTAAAGTCCCTTCAGTGGTTTCAGTTTTGTATTTTATTTCGTAAGATTCAGATAAATCGTATTTGAATAGTAGGTCGTATAATGTATCGTTGAGTGTGTAAGTTTCTAATGTCGATATTTCCCCCATGATATAAGCTAATCTTTCCTCGGACTCTGCAATTAAAGTAGATTCTGAGTTTACTTTTATATCAGTGTATTCAGATATATTCATAGGATTAATGTCATAAACTTTAGTTTTACCCATTTTTGTTATTTCTATTAGTTTGCCAGAATATTCAGGAGTAAAACCTTTTGCAACGGAAAGTATTTTTGGTATTGTTATTTCAGTATTTACGTCAAAAGCAATTTTCCCTGTATTTACAAAAGAGCCCGATAGATAAATTTGATTTTCAACAGGTATTATGTTTATAAAATCACCTGTTTTTATCTCTGTTTCTAAATTGAGGTCTTTGTTGTCTTTAGTCACTTTTTCTATATATTGTGGATTCATTTGAACTTTTGCTATGAGGTTTTTAACATTCATAGCCTCATCCTTTTCAAATGTGACTTTTATAGTTTTTTCTTTTAATAAAGCGTAAGCGTATTTTTCAATTCTTTTTAATATGATGGTATCACCAGATTTTAAATCAACATCTTTTTCCTTGATTATTTTGTCAATTGAGTAGTTTAAATAATTTGAGTCTCTTATTAACACTAAATTATCGTCAACATTATCAATAGGAATGTTAATATTTGACAAAACTGTTTTTAAAGTCAAACCATCGTAATAATCTATTGATTGAGTTCCAAATTCAGAAAAAAGATTGACTTTTTTGTCGTAATTGACGGGAAATATTACCATTGAATTTTCTTCAATAAAAGGGTCTTCCCCTCTTTCACCTTTTAAAAGCCAAGATATATCAACTATTTTTTCGTTTCCATTAAAATCTCTTATTATTGCTTGATCTGTTTTTTCTGGATTGTTAATGCCGCCAACCATTGATATCAATTCAGAGAGTTTTATTTGTTCTTTTTTAATATCCAACATGCCGTTTCTTGGAACGTTTCCCAAAACATTCACTTTAAAAGGGGCGTAATTAGTTACTCCAGCTGTGATTCTTGTATTTTTTACAAACTCTGACATTTTTTCAGATAGAATATCTTCTATCTCGTCTATTGTCTTTCCTTCTACTTCAATTCTTCCAATTGGAGGTAGTGTTATTTCACCAGAAGGACCAACGACTAAATTAGAAGCAGAATATTCTTCATAGCCAAACACCCAAACTCCAATTGAATCTCCTATTCTTACTGAATATGAAAAAACCAATAAGGGAACAATTAATAATAATAGTACACCAAACTTTTTCACGGGGAAACCTCCTCTTTCAAATTTTATTTTTTATCATATTATAAAGTAAGTCTAACTCTTGAGTTGCAAAGCCATTAATTTTTAATTGGTTTATAATCTTTAAGGCTTCATCTGCTCTTCCATAGGTTATTAAAGATTTAGCTTTGTCGATGGATATTTCATACAAATAAGATGAATTTTTTATGTTTATTTTTAAATTTATAAGTTCTTCAAATTTCTTTGTTTCGTACAGTAATTTACTCAAGTAATAAACAGATTCTTCTATTTCTATATTTCTTCTAATTGCCTCTTTAAACAAAGATATTGCTCTTTCTCTTTCTTCTTCGATCATCAAACAAACACCGGCATTGTGGTAATAAACGGGGTTATCAGGATCTACAGAAATAGATTTTAAGAAGTATTCCAGTGCTTTTTCATACTTTTTTTCATTCATCAATTCTGTTCCAATTTTATTAAATTTTAGCGCTTCATTATTCTCCACTTCCAACACCTTCTGTATAGTAATAAAGTGAGTCGGTTAATGTTTTTTTGGGTAAATTGTAATTTACAGATGTTTGTTTTATACCTGAAATAATTGGTGGAGTTAATTTGTAAGATATAAAGTCAATAGGTTTATATGAATTAGAAACATATTTTTTCAAATAATCAGAATATTTTCTGGAGATTATGAGGCCACCAGAAGAGTTTATAAAATTCTTAATGCTGTCGTCTACTTCTAATTCATCTGTGATGAAAAATAATCTGTTTGAAGATAATATTATTGGGGCGATTTCTTCTGGACCAATATCTACATCAGAATAACCCTCAATAATTATGAAGGAATCGGTTTCTGATTGTGCTACGCCATAATTCATGAATTCTTCAAGGTTTTCGTATGATTCTATATTTGGAATTGAATAAGTTTTTAATATGTTGAAAGGGACTCTTCCACCTGAATCAACAACGGATAAGTTTTTGTTGATCATATCTATTTTTATCCCGTTGATATCCGTAATTTCTATTTTTGCAGTTACGCTATAAGTTTCTACGTCAAAATTTAAACCATATAGGTTTAAAGTATATAAATTTTCAATATTGTCATGGTACAGTCTGTTAATTTTAACAGAATAATTCTTATAATCTGAAAAAACACCCAATCCATTATCAACTTTAAAAAGGCCTTGAAATTCTTCGCTCATCGAATCTAAGGTAATTGGTTTATAAGATTTAGTTTCCATGTCCAATTCATAAAAACCACTATAAGTAGATATAATAGGCTTATTCCAAGGAAGCACGGAAATAGAAATTGGTTTGATATTTTCTGTCAAAATTAATTCATCAACAAATTTTTCTTTTAGAATATCGTATTTTTGAATTTTGTTTGTTTTCAAATCATAAGTATAAAGTGTGTTATTTAAAACAGTCCCCGCAGTTATGATACTTGTCAAAGGTATAGAGATTTCGTTGAGAATTGTTCCATCATACCCAATTACCTTTATGTTTGAATTTTCAGGGTCATAAGCATAAATTCTGCCTATTTTGTCTGTATCCAGAATAAATAGGTTGTAATCTACGATTAATGGCTTAACTATGTTTTCTATGTTTGGATCTAATTCAGAAGGAGTAGAACTTTCTGTTTCCATAGTTATATTTTTTGAGTAGCTGTTTATAAAATAAATTCCTTTGTCAGAACTTATATATATTCTATTTAAATTTTTATCTTTAGACATATTATAAAATTTTTGGTTTTGAGGAAGTCTTATCCATTTTTCTTCTTCGTTGGATTTTTTGTATATGATTTTATTTTGAGAATCCAGAGTGTAGATATTTGAGTTAAAAACTATTGAATCGTTTATTGTATAGTATTTTTCAAAACTGTCAACAATGTTTTTCTGAGTTTCTATTTCATAGAAAGTAGGAGTAGAAAAATTTGACACAGAAAATTCTTCTAAAGATGCAATAAACTTTTGAAGAGTTTCTGCTTCTTGATTTATTCCAGAGAATAAAAATATATTTTGCAGGTCTTCACGGGCTCTGTCCAAACGTCCTAATTGGGTATCTAATTTTGCAGCATAATACCAAAATTTTGGTATGTCTTCAATATAAACTTCACCAGACATAGCCTCGTCTAATTTTAATCTTGCCTCATACTTTTGTTCAGAAAACAATAGTTCCAAACTTTCAGAAAATATTTCTCTTGATCTTTGCTCCCCTCTCGAAAGTTCTGCTGAAACCCCTATTAAAATAAATAATAAAGAAAAAGATATTAATAAACTTTTTTTCATTTCTTAAACCCCTCAGAAAGTATTTTTATTATGTCTGTAATAGTTTCTTCTCCGGCTATGATTTTTTTTACGTTGTTTCTATGTTTCCATAGGCTCAAAAAAAATAAAAGAGTAAATATAAAACCTGTTTGAAAACTAAAAAAGAAACCAAAAAGACCTCCTGCTAAAAGTCCTGCTAAAGATGCAAGAGAAACGTATTTAAACATATAATTTAAAGAGAACCAGATTATAAAAAATATTATTCCTAACAAAGGATTCAATGCAAAAAATCCACCCACAGTAGAAGCTACTCCTTTTCCACCTCTAAATTTTAACCATATGGAAAAGTCGTGACCAATTACCGCGGCCAGTAATGTTAAATGAGGAATCCAAGAGGCATCTTCATAAATCAAAGAGGCTATTAGAGTAGGTATGAAGGCCTTAAAAAAGTCTAACAACATGCAACTTATACCAATTACTGGTCCCATGCTTCTTAGAACGTTTGTGCCTCCAACATTACCACTACCTATTCTGCTAACGTCAACGCCCTTCATTTTAGGAACTATATAAGAAAAGGGTATTGAACCAGCAAAATATCCAAGTATTAACCAAAATAACAACATAATACTAACCCCCTCATTTTCTTCTTTCTTCAAATTTTAAGAATAAGGGTGATCCCTCAAAAGGATCGATATATTTTCTAATCATATTTCTCAAACTTTGTTTGTATGAATTGGGAACTTCTTTTGGGTAATTTGTATAAAAAGTAAAAACAGGTGGTTTAACTCCAACCTGTGTTGCATAATAAAATTTAACTCTTTTTCCTTTTCTAATAGGAGGTGGAGAAACCATTAAATGTCTTTCGAGAGCTGAATTTAAAACACTCGTTTGGACTTTAAGCTCTCTTGACTTTTGGACTCTTTTTATGGAATCAATAAGTTTTGGCACTCCAGTTCCATCAACAGCTGAAGTAAAAATTAAAGGACTGTAGTAAATAAAATACATTTCTTTTTCAAATATTTGCATAACTTCTTTCATATTTACTTTGGAGTGGTCGACTAAGTCCCATTTATTGTATGCTACTATAGTTCCTTTACCTCTATTTTCAGCTATGCCAGCTATTTTTTTATCTTGCTGGGTTATTCCTTCTAATGCATCGACTAATATAACTACTATATCAGATTTTTCTATAGTTCTTGTTGTTCGTATGATTGAATACATTTCTATAGAACCGTATTCAACGCTTTTCTTCTTTCTCATACCAGCTGTATCCATAAATTTATACTTTTGGCCATCTATTTCTACTATTTCATCAACAGCATCTCTTGTTGTTCCTGGAATTTCCGAAACAATAGCTTTTTCCATACCAAGTATTTTGTTGAATAGAGAGGATTTACCCGCATTTGGTTTACCTATTATGGCAACTTTTATGATTTCATCATCATTTTCTATTTCTTCATCAGATAAGTCATATCCTCTATTCTCTAATTTTTTCATGGCTTCTTCCATTAGTTCTTCAATATTTCCATTATGCTCAGCAGAAACAGGAATAGGCTCTCCAAAACCAAATTCATAAAGATCTGGTTTGATTTCTATCTTATATTTTTCATAAGATTCTGCTTTATTGGCAACCATTAAAACATCTACTCCGGCTTTTCTTAAAAAGTCAGCTATATGAAAATCTTCAGAAGTAACACCATTTTTCCCATCAACAACAAAAATTACTAAAGAAGCTTCTTTCATAGAATTTATCACAGCTTCTTTTTGTTGTTTTGCTATAATTTCTTCCGGATCTTCAAAAATACCGCATGTATCAACTAAGGTAAAGGCACGCTTTTCCCAGCGTGCCTCTCCATATATGTGATCTCTAGTTACACCCGGTTGATCTAAAACTATTGCTTTTTTTTCTCCGATAATTCTGTTAAAAAGTGTTGATTTACCTACATTAGGTTTACCAACTATCAAAACTAATGGTTTTGACACGATGATCACTCCCGGTTAATCTAGTCTTCTATATCTTCGTTCATTTCTTTCATTGCTTTAATGCTTTCTTCTTTCTCTTTTTCTTTGATCAAATCGTATACTGAAATGATTAAATTTCCTCTTTTTTCATCATTTTCAAATTCTATGTTTAATACTTTTCCTTCAATTTCATCTCCGATATTCAATTCATCTTCAATATTTTCAACTTTTTCTTCGGTTGCTCTTGCACCAGGTAAAAATCCTTCAACATCATAATCATCTATTAAAACCACAGCACCTTTTCCAGCAAACCTTGTGATCTTACCTTTAAGAGTGTCTCCAACTTTTACCTCTTCGGAAACTTTTTTCCAAGGATTTTCTTTTGCCTGTTTTATAGATAATTTTATTTTTTTATTATCTTTATCTATGTTCAATATTTTCACTTGAACTTTTTCGCCTTCTTTAAGAGCTTCTTCGACGTTGTCGATAAAATTCCAAGACAACTCTGAAACATGTAAGAACCCAGTTAAACCTTCTTCTAACTTGATTATAGCACCGTTAGGGAGAATTTTTTCAACAGTACCCTTTACAACGTTTCCTTCATGATAGTTTTCGTCAATATCTTCCCAAGGATTTCCAATAGCTTCTCTATAGCTCAAGCTCATTCTTCTGTTTTCTTTGTCTATGTCTAAAACTTTTACTTCTACAACATCGTTTAAAGATACAACATCTGTAATTCTACCTTTTCTAGCCCAGAAAACTTCAGATTCATGGACTAATCCTTCTATTCCATCATCTAATTTAACTGTAAATCCAAATGGGAATAATTTAGTAACGGTTCCTTTATGAATAGTTCCTTTAGGGAATTTATCTTCAACATGTTCCCAAGGATCGTCTTTCATTTGTTTTAAAGAAATTGATATTTTTTTGTTTTCTTTGTCCAAATTGATGATAACTCCTCTAACTTTGTCCCCTTCAGACAAAATTTCGTGGATGTCATTTACTTTGTCCCAGTTTGCTTCGCTTCTTGGAATTAAAGCAGTTACGTGATCGTTTAGTTTAACAAAAGCTCCAAAATCTTTAACTGATTCAACAATTCCTTCTACAACCATATTTTCTTTGTACTCATCGTAAATTTCTTTGATTGCCTGTTCTTTAACTCCTCTTCTTGAAACAACTAATTTTCTGCCTCTTTTTGAAATAACCTCGACTTTAACTTTCCCTTCTGGCATAGGATCATCTGGCCTTAATAACGATAAAGAACCTGGTAAGAAAGCTCTTACTGCATCATTAATAAGCACTTCATATCCTTTTTTTAGTCTTTGGTTAAATTTAGCATTTACTATGCTATCTTCTTCTATATCATCAAGTATTTTTTCAGCTTTAGCTCTTTTTTCAGATGCAGTGTTAAAACCTTCTGCATCATTTGTTTTTACTACTTTTATGGTAATTTTGTCGTTTGTATTATATTCAGAAATATTTTTTAAAAGCTCGTCACTTCTAACAAAAACATCTCCAGTTGCTCCTTCTAAAGCAACCCATATTCCATCATCATCTTTTTCAAAAACAGTTCCTTCTAACACCTTACCCTTTTTCAGTTCGTTAATTTCCTCTTCTTGAAGTAATTCTTCAAAAGTTTTTTCGCTCATTAAGTGAAGCCTCCTTATATATTAAGAAATATTGAGATTAATCTAAAATTTCTGCTGAATACTTATTTTTCAAATATTCAGTTAGTTCTTTTAAAGTCCAAATTGCTGTTGAAGTACCAGTAAGTATACCTAATTTTTCACAGGATAGATCCTTGTTTTTTAATTCTTCAATTTCTTCTATATGTAATGTTTTTTCGTTTATAGTTTTTGAAATGTTGACTAATTTTTTTGTGTTGGAACTATTTTTCCCTCCCAAAACAATAACTTTATCAGCCCAATTAGCTATTTTTTTTGCTTCAATTTCTCTTTTTGAAGTTTCGATACATATAGTGTTTTTTATAATTATATCAGAAAAGTCATTTGTTTTAAGATATTCCGTATAAAAATTTTTAAATGATTTTATGTCAACTGTGGTTTGAGATACAATACACACTTTTTTGTAGTTTTCTTTGTGAATATCTTTTGTGATTTTTATTTTACTTTGATCAACAGAACCCTTTAGTGCTCGCATTTCTGGATGTTGTTTACTACCATAAACAACAATAAAATAACCTTCTTTTTGTTTTTTTATTACGAAAGAAGTCATGTTGCTTACTATAGGGCATGTCAAATCTATAACTTCGTCAAAATTGTCCTCTAATATTCTTCTTTCTTCAAGAGTTATTCCATGTGCTCTTATTATAACTTTTGAAGTTTTTGAATCTGTAGGTAATTTGTTTATATCTTTAAATATGTTTATCCCAGAGTTTTTTAAGTTTTGAACAACGATTTTGTTATGAACTAATTCGCCAAAAAGATAAGTTTTTTTATTGTCCTTTTTTAGCATTTCGTTGGTTTTGTTATATGCCCTGTTTACACCATAGCAAAAACCAACTTTTTCAGCAACCTTTACTTTCATCAAAATCACCATCGATATAATTCAAAATTTCTTTCAAGACGTCATCTATGTTTTTTGAAGTGGTATCTATTTCTATTGCGTCTTTAGCACATTTTAATGGTGCAATATTTCTTGTAGTATCATTGAAATCTCTTTCTTTGATCTCTTTTAATATCAAATTGTAATTAACGTCTTCGCCCTTTTCTATTAGCTCGTTAAATCTTCTTTTAGCCCTTTCTTCAGCAGAGGCTGTAAGAAAAAATTTGTATTCTGCGTTTGGTAAAACAACAGTTCCAATATCTCTACCATCTATAACTGTACTCATTTTTTCAGAAATGTTTCTTAAAATCAGATTTACTTTTTCTCTTACTTCTGGAATTTTTGCAACTGTTGAAGCGTAATTCCCTGAATTTGCTGTTCTAATTTGTTTATCGATTTTTTCACCGTTAACGATGTAAAAATCATCTTTTAAAGATATTGATAGCTTGTCAAGGGTTTCTTTTATTGTATTTTCATCCAAGGTATTCTTTTTTTCTTTAAAAAAGTATCCTATTATTCTATACAAAGCACCACTGTCCAAGTATTTAATATTGAGTTTGTTAGCGACTTTTTTTGCTATTGTAGACTTTCCGGATCCAGCGGGTCCATCAATGGCTATATGTATCAAAATTTTCAATCCTTTCTATTAGATACTCTCTAATGTATCTTCAGTTCTAATTATTTTGTCTAATTTTGTCATTTCAAAGATTTTCTTGATCTGTTTTTTAAGAGAAACCAAAACAATCTCTTTTTCAGATTTTTTTGATTCTTTGATTAGTGAAACAATAGATCCCAAACCTGCTGAGTCAATGTAGGAAACATCAGACATGTCTAAGGCGATATATTTTTTATCTGTATTATTCATATGTTCCATAACTTTTTGTTTGAATGTTGCAGAATGGTATGCGTCGATATCACCAGAAACTTTTACCACGAATGATTTTTCTATTTCTTCAAATGTTATAACAAAATCCATATTACCCCTCCTAAAAATATAATATTTTAAACATCTAACTTAATGCCCAGTTCTTTAAGCTGATTATTTCCTAACTTAGAAGGCGCTTCACTCATTGGGTCTGAGCCAGTTGCTGTTTTTGGGAATGCTATAACTTCTTTTATTGAATCTTCTCCAGATAAAACTGCTATTAATCTATCCATCCCAAAAGCAATACCTGCATGAGGTGGTGGCCCAAAACGGAAAGCTTCTAATAGGAATCCAAATTTATCTTTTATTTCATTTTCATCTAAACCTATTATTTCAAAAACTTTTTGTTGAATATCTTTCCTATGAATTCTTACACTTCCACTGGCCATTTCATAACCATTTATAACCAAATCATAAGACTCTGATTTTATCTTTAATGGGTCAGAATCACTGTATTTCTCTAAATCTTCAAGATTAGGCATTGTGAAAGGGTGGTGTTCTGACTCGAGCCTATTTTCTTCTTCATTCCAAGAGAACATAGGGAAATCAGTAACCCATAAAATATCGTATCCATTTTTCTTTTCAAACTCTGATTTTATAAGATTTTCTCTCAAATGACCTAATATTTTATTAGTTTTGTTTTTTTCTCCGGCTACTATTAGCATTACTCCATTTTGTGAAATTATACCATCTTTAATAATTGTATCTATCTCATTTGAAGCTAATTTTTTAATTGTTGATTTTACTTCATTTTCTTTGTTTGCAATCCAAATTAAACCTGAAGCTCCAAATTGTTTGGCGAGGTCTGTTAATTCATCAAATTTTTTTCTTGAGTATTCCTTAGCTTTTCCCTCTATAACAAACCCTTTGATCACTCCACCGTCGTCTATAATAGATTTTAAGAATTTTGCCTCTGTTTGTTTGAAATATCCTGTGATATCTATAAGTTGCATTCCGTATCTTGTGTCTGGTTTGTCGCTACCGTATAAGTCCATGACTTGTTGGTAACTCATTTTTTTGAATGGAGTTTCAATCTTTTCACCAGTTGAATTTTCAATAGCATAAGAGATCAATTCTTCTCCCATTTTGAAGATATCTTCTTTATCAGAAAAAGATTGCTCTATATCGATTTGAGTGAATTCTGGTTGCCTATCCGCTCTAAAGTCTTCGTCCCTAAAACATCTTGCAATCTGGAAATATCTGTCCATTCCTGAAACCATCAACAACTGTTTGAAGATTTGTGGTGATTGTGGTAATGCGTAGAAATTACCTTTTTTAATCCTTGACGGAACTACAAAGTCTCTCGCCCCTTCTGGGGTTGATTTTGTAAGAAATGGAGTTTCAATTTCAAGGTATCCATTATCAGATAAATATTTTCGAGAAGCTTGCATGAACTTATGTCTTATTAAAAGATTTTTTTGCATTTTTTCTTTTCTGAGATCCAAATATCTGTATTTCAATCTCAAATTTTCGGAAACTTCTTCATCTTTATTTACATAGATTGGTGGTGTATCAGATTCAGAAAGTATTTCCAATTCTGTCGCAGAAATTTCTATTTCACCAGTTTTCATGTTTGGATTAATAGCTTCTTCTGGCCTTTTTCTTACAACGCCTTTTATTGCTACGGTATATTCGTTTCCAAGCTTTAACGCTTTGTCGTACAATTCTTTGTTTTCTTTTGGATCAAAATATACTTGAGTTTTTCCGTATCTATCTCTCAAGAGAATGAATTTTATTCCCCCTAAATCTCTAATTATATGAACCCAACCATTTAATATAACTTCTTTTCCTTCATATTCAGCGTTGAGTTCTCCACATGTGTGTGATCTTTTCAATAACACAAAAACACCTCCGGAACAACATATATATTTAAGTTATTTTTAAGTAATTATTTTAGAATTACAATGATATTTTATATTTTTTAGATTTTATAGAACATTACTATTTTACCATCTTTTATGATAAAATAGTAATAGATAATAAAAATTATTGGGGGTGTATTGTGTGAAAAAGATACTTGCGGCTATTTTAATAGTTTCATTGGCTCTTGTTTCATTTAGTGCAGAATATAAAGATGTACCTATAAATCATTGGGCTTATGACGCTGTACAAAGAGTTAGTGATATTGGAATTTTGGAAGGATATCCAGATGGAACGTTTAAAGGCATGGAAAATGTGAACAGGTATCAATTGACATTAACTGTTTCCAGAACAATTGATTATGTTGAAGAAAATATGATTTCACCTTTAGCACAAGAAATTGCTGACTTAGAAAGTAAATTATCTTCTTTAAATACGACTCAAAGTTCTGTCAGTTCTTCTCAATTAAATAATTTATCTGAATTGGTTAACTCAATGGACTTGAGAGTAAGCGATCTTGAAGGTAAAGTAAATGAATTGGAAAGCTCGTACGAATTATTGGGATATACAACTACAAAAATTGATGAATTAGAAAGAAAAATAAGCAGTATGAATTCGTCATCAGTTAATCAAAATACTGTTTCCAATTTAACTTCAAGAATTTCCAAATTGGAAAATGATCTTAATACTGCAATGGAAAACATGAACGCAATGGGATCGAGCAATAATAATTTGAGTAAAAGATTAGACAGTGTATCTTCTCAAGTTGAAAACAATGCAAACGAATTAGAAAGAATTAATACATTGTTAGCAAATTTAAATTCAAAAATCGATATGAAATCTGATTCAATGAGTATTTCTGAAATGGAAAGAAAGATTAATAATTTAGAAAGCAATTTTGATTTAGTTGATCAAAATAGAAGTGATATATCAAACTTGGAATCACAAGTTTCAACAGTTGAAAACAGCGTATCTGAGTTATCAAAACAAGTTGAAACTAATAAAAATGCAATTTCACAAGTTTCAGAAAGTAGTAGCGGTGTGAATATTGTAGATATCCTTATATCTGTGGCCTTATCTGCAGGAGTTTCATTTGCAATATTCTCTTTTATGGGAAATTAATAAATTATAAAATAAAAGTCGGTTGGATTTCCAACCGACTTTTATTTTATATTTCTTTTCATAAGCAATATGTTTAATCTGTCTGACGTGTTTTCCGCTCTATCTGCAATATCTCCCAAATTCTCACAAATTTGTTTTATATGTAATTTTTGCGATAAAGCCAAATTCATCTTGAAAACTATTTCTTTTATGTTTTTCTCGTGAATGTCTGCGTTATGTTCAGACTTTTCAACTTCTTTGATTATTTCCGAAGCGTCGTCTATGTTATCAAAAATAGATTCTATAGCTGTTTTAAGGTGTTTATAGGTGGTGATTACTTCTTCAGACAACTTTATAAATTCATCCTTCAATTCTTCTGGGATATAAGGAGTTTCGTAGTAAAAAATATCAGAAACGCTCTCCGTTTTATTCATAACCTTGTCAACGCTTTCTATTATTCCAAGAAGATCCCCTCTAAAATTTGGTAAGAACCCCCCTTTATACATTTCTTTCTCAATCCCTCTTCTCAAAACATCTGCCTGATTTTCAATTGAATCTATTTTTTCACAAAGCTCCCTATAATTGTTAGATTTCATATAGTCTTTTATCACATCATCTAAAAGTTCTATACCTTCTTCGACTTTATCTAAATGTTTTCTGAACATAGTAATGATATTGTTTTCTTTTTTACCAAAAAATAATTTCATATGAAAACCTCCATTATTTTTAATACAGAAAATGATATTATTCCAGAAATAAAAGGTGTTCCTATCCAACCAAAAATGATTTTCAAAATCATCTGTTTATTAAATGTTTTCGTACCTGTTGATAAACCAATACCAATTACTGCACCAACAATAGCTTGTGAGCTGCTAACAGGTACTCCTATTAAAGAATATACCCAGACAGTGATAGCGGCTCCTAACATTACTATCATAGCAGAGAAATGGTCCAAATTTACAATTTTACTTCCAACTGTATACATAACTTTTCTACTGTAAGTTAAAATACCTAATGCTATAGAAACCCCACCAATAAGAGCCAATAATTGAGTATTTAATATAATACCGTTGAAAACACCCGTAACGTTTGCAACGTTATTGGCACCTAAAGAATAAGACCCATATATTCCAACTATCCAAGTTAATACAAGGATAAAACGGTCTTGTGATTGAATAGATTTTATCTTTTCAAAAACAAATGAAAATAACTTGTAAAAAATAAAAGAAAAAATACCTGCGCCTATTGGAGTTCCTATCCAAGACAGCCATATTTTATTTAAAATTGAAAAGTCAACAGAACCTCCAAAGATACCAAACCCTACTATAGCGCCAACTACTGCCTGTGTTGTTGAAACTGGTAAGCCAATAGACGTCATAACTGTAACAGTTATAGCTGCTATTAATAGTGCTAAAGAGGATTGTTCAAGAGATATTTGGGACAAATTACCAATGTTGTGTAATCCAGCGCTGCCTCCCACAACAGCACCTATTATGACGAATATTGAAGCAGTTATTATGGCATTTTTATACTTAATAACTCCACTTGAAACAGGTGGGCCAAATATATTTGCTGCATCGTTAGAGCCCAAAGACCATCCTAAAAATATTGAAGGTAAAAATAATAAAAACATATTCTATCACCAACTAAAAATTTGTGTGAATTCTATTATATCATTAACGAATGTTTTTTTAAAGTGGAGTAAACAAAAGTTAATTAACAATAGACAAATATAATATGCAAAAATCACTTGAAAAACAAAATAATCTAAGTGATTTAAATAATTAAATTTTAAATTAATAAAAAGTTTTTATTATTAATATATTAAAAATATTAGTTAATTATTGCCCATAAATGGTAATAATTGCCTTAAATTAAAAAAAATTACGTTTTGAAAAATATGTTAAAAGTGATTTAATCAAATTGATTTACTAATTAATAGAGGTGTTAATATGAAAAATGCAGATAATTACAGAAAAAATTCTGGATTGAATTTTATAGAAGTCAAAAAAAATAACAGAACTACTGTGTTAGAAATTTTGCATTCTTTAGCACCTATATCAAGAGCTGATATAGCAAATTTATCTGGATTAACCAGAACAACAGTGACAAATATTATTAATGAATTAATAAATGTAGATTTTATTGAAGAGGTTGGGAGTAAATCCACTAAAAGCGGAAGAAAAAAAACCTTGTTAAAAATAAGGAAAGATGCTTTTAAAATTATTGGGATAAACATTTCAAGAAGTAGTATTAAAGTTGGTTTGTATGATACAGAGGCTAATTTATTGTATTCATCGTCTAAAGAATTTTCGAGTGATATTCCAAAGAAAAATCCTGTTAAAGATCTGACTAATATAATTGACAGTGTAATAGAGAGTGCTGAAATTTCTATTGAAGAAATAAATGGTATAGGGGTTGGCATTCCAGCTCCAATAGATTTTTCCTCTGGTGAGATAATAGCTACTCCGGCGTATTTCGAAGCATGGAAGAATGTTAATTTAAAGGAAAGTTTAGAAAAAAAATATGGTATAAAAACATGGATAGACAATGACGCCAATGTTGGTGCTTTAGGAGAAAAATGGTTTGGGCAAGGAAAAAATTACAAAGATTATGTTTTTGTTGTTTCAGATATTGGTTTTGGTTCAGGAATAGTTTTAAATGGTAAACTTCACAGGGGAGATTTTTCCATGGCTGGAGAAGTTGGTCATACAATTTTGGGGTATAAAACTAAAAAGGACTATATGGAAAACAAATCTGGGTTTAAATATATTATAAATATTTTGAAAGAAAGAAATGAAAATTGTAATATAGAATACATTTTAAACAAAATAAATGTTGAAAAAGACAAAGAATTTGTAGAGTATGCTAAAGAAATTTCAAGGCATGCTGGTATGGCCATAATGAATTTAATTTCTATTTTAGATCCTCAAGCAGTGATTATTGGAGGGAATTTAAAAAATATTTCTGAGATAGCTTATAAAGAAATAAATAACATATTAGATGAAAATCTTTTTGGCCCAAAAAGAAGCCGAATACTTTTTAGTAACAAAAAAGAAGATATGGTTTTAAAAGGTTCGGCAGCTTTAGTATTAGAAAGGGTTATTTCAGATCCATATAGTTTTATTTTGATGCATTAACGATAATTATCTTAAAAAGGGGAGGTATTTGTTATGAAGAAACTTTTAGTGAGTTTTTTGGCAATTTTGTTTGTTTTTTCGTCTGCATTTGCAGCAGGCGAACTCGAGATTTTTAGTTGGTGGACCGGTGGTGGAGAAGAAGAAGGTCTTTTAGCTTTATTCGAACTTTTTAAAGAAGATAACCCAGATGTTGAAATAATAAACGCTGCAGTAGCTGGTGGCGCTGGAACTAATGCAAAAGCAGTTCTTAAAACAAGAATGCTCGGAGGGAACCCACCAGATTCATTCCAAATTCATGCTGGTATGGAGTTAACTACAACTTATGTTGTAACGGGTATGATGGAACCTTTGACTGATTATTTTGACGAATGGGGAGTAAAAGATAAATTTCCACAAGGTTTATTAGATATCGTTAGTTATAAAGGTGATATTTATTCAGTTCCTGTTAATGTTCACAGAGGAAATATAGTTTTCTACAACAAAGAAATTTTCGATGAATTAGGTTTAAAAGAACCAACTAATTGGGCTGAATTTATAACAGCTTTGAACACAGTACAAGAAGCCGGATATGTTCCTTTAGCAATGGGAGACAAAAATAAATGGCCTGCTGGTCAATTGTTTGAAGCAATTATGGTTGCTGAATATGGTGCAGAAGAATATAACAAATTGTTCAGAGGCGAGGCTCCTTTTGATCAAGTTGCTTTAGATAGAGCTTTAGATAAAATTTATGAACTAACAAATTATTTCAACAAAGACCACGCAGCTCTTACTTGGCAGGATGCAACAAGATTATTATATGATAATGAAGCTGTATTTAACCTTATGGGTGACTGGGCAGAAGGTTACATGAAAACATTAGGTTGGATTCCAGGTGAAGACTTTGGATGGTTTGAATTACCAGGAACACAAAATTCATTTATGTTGATCTCAGATACTTTTGGATTGCCAAAAGGTGCTCCAAATAGAGAAAATGCAATTAAATGGTTAGAATTTTTGTCTACAAGAGAAGCACAAGACACATTTAACCCAATAAAAGGTTCAATCCCTGCAAGAACTGATGCAGATATGTCAAAATACGATGCATATTTAACAAGTACAATTGAAGATTTCTCAACTAAAATAATTACTCCATCAATTGCTCATGGATCAGCAGCAGATGAAAGCTTTATTACTTCAATGAATGACGCAATAAATATTTTGTTGACCACAGGAAATACAAGTAATGCCAAAAGATCAATTCTTTGGGCTGCTGAAGATGCAGGTTTAATGGCTTATTAATAAAATTCTCATAGCCCGGTAGTTTTTACCGGGCTTTTTACCAAAACGGGAGGAATTCTTATGTCTGTTCACAAGAAAAAATCCAGATTGGGTTTTACGATTATTTTACCTTCATTAATATTAATAGGAATATTTGTCTACTATTTCATATTTTTGACACTTAGAACATCTGTTTCTAATTGGAATAGTTTTTCTTCGTTGGCAATGGGGGAATATAAGTTTGTTGGATTGAGAAACTTTCAAAGGTTATTTATGGATCCTCGATTCCAGTCTGATTTATGGAATACTCTATTTTTCACAGCATTTTTTATTATTGCGTGCATAACTATTGGGTTGTTTCTTGCTAACATTTTAGATAAGGGACTAAAAGGGTCTAAATTGTTTCAAAATATATTTTTATTTCCAATGGCAATATCTTTTGTAGTAACAGGTACTGTTATGAGTTGGATTTTTGCTCCAGGAAGAATTCCAGGCAGCCCACAAGGGTTGAATATTTTGTTTGAAAAATTGGGGTTAGATTTCTTGCAATGGCAGTGGTATACAAGCACAGAGTCAGTTATGAATTTTAATTTGGCTTTAATTCCTGTAATATTAGCTGCTGTTTGGCAATTTTCTGGATATATCATGGCAATGTATTTGGCGGGTATGAGGGCTATTCCAAATGACATAATTGAGGCATCTAAGGTTGATGGTGCAAGTGATGCAAAAATATTTTGGAAAATAAAAATGCCTTTACTACAACCTATAACTTTATCGGCGATGATAGTTTTGGGTCATATATCTCTTAAAATATTTGACCTTATATACGCTATGACAGGTAGTGGACCAAATAATGTAACCGATATGCCAGCTGTATATATGTTTGAACTTACATTTAGATCAAACAGATACGCTATGGGGTCAGCAATTTCAATTATCATGCTTCTTTTTGTGGCAGTAGTAATAATCCCTTATCTTTGGAGCTCTTTTAGAAAAGGTAGTGAAGCATGATGAATAATTCTAAAGGTATCTCAACAAAAAGAATTTTAATGATGTTAGTTTTGCTCATTATGGCTTTGATCTTTATAGCTCCTTTTTATGTTGCGGTTATAACAAGTTTTAAATCAATTGAAAATATTTCTATATCTCAGATGTGGGATTTTCCAACCAGTTTTTCTTGGTATGGATTTGCTGAAGCTTTTAAAAAGTTGTCACCTAATTTATTGAATAGTTTGTATCTCACTATACCGGCTACAATAATTTCTTCATTTATAGGATCTTTGAATGGGTTGGCTTTTGCAAAGTTGAAATTCAAATACTCAAATATTTTGTTTGCAATAATTTTATTTGGAATGTTCATACCTTATCAGAGTGTACTGTTCCCATTGATTCAGTTTTTTCAAAGTATAGGTTTATATGGAACTATTCCAGCTTTGATAATAATTCATGTCATATACGGAATTCCAATAACAACTTTGATGTTTAAAAACTATTACGAGGAAATACCAGATTCTTTGATAGAAGTTGCATCCATTGACGGAGCAAACTTTTTTCAGATGTACACTAAAATTATTCTACCAATTTCAATACCTGGGTTTGTTGTAACTGCAATATGGCAGTTCACAAACATATGGAACGAGTTTTTATTCGCTGTAACTGTAACAAGTAATCCTGCAAAACAGCCGATAACAGTTGCCCTTGTTAATTTAGCGGGAAGTCAGGTTGTTGAATGGAATGTTCAAATGGCAGGAGCCTTGGTAGCAGCACTTCCTACATTAATTGTTTATATCATCCTGGGTAGATATTTTATAAGAGGTCTTTTAGCAGGTTCTGTTAAAGGATAAGAAACAAAAAATGCCATGATTATAATCATGGCATTTTTAATGATTTTTTTTATATTGATCAATCAAATATTCGTATTCGTTTTGAGGAATTTCCAATTCTTTTAGCTTCATGTCTATTGATTGACAAATGTTATTAAAATTTTTTTCTCCTTCTTGAAGTTTCTTAAGGTCATTATCCAAAAAAAGTATTCTTTCAGAATAGTTTTTGTAATTGTTGAACTTTTCATAAACTTTGTCTTGTTCTTCTTCGTCGATTATGAATAAAATGAACTTATAGCCTTTGAATAAGTCATCCAAAGTATCTATAGATAAATAACTATCATAGACTTCTAAGCTCAAAGTCTTATTGAAATTATCTTCTAACTCGTTCTTTAACTTAAAAACAAAATCTGAATATTTGAGTTTATAAAATAATAATAGGTCTTTACTCATAAATCACCTCTGCTAATTAATATATCGGTTGATTAATTAATTCCTTTATAGTTTGATATAATAAGAAGTAAAGAGCTTTTTTTGTTGGAGGACTGAATGAAGTTGGGAGTTGGAAGAGAAGAAACCAACAACAAAATGCAATGCATTTTATATAAATAGGAGGAAAAATATGAGAGTTTTGATAACAGGATTTACGCCTTTTGGCGGGGAAAAGATCAATCCTTCTTGGGAAGCGATAAAAAGAATGAAAGATAATTATGGAGATATAAAAGTTTTTAAATCAGAAATCCCAACAGTATTTAATAAAGCTATTTATTTTTTAGAAGAAGAAATTCAGAGGTATAACCCTGATGTTGTAATATGCACGGGCCAAGCAGGAGGTAGAACAGCAATTACTCCCGAAAGAGTTGCAATAAATGTTAACGATGCCAGAATTCCAGATAATGAAGGCAACACACCAATAGACAAGAAAATATTTGAAGATGGAGAAAATGCTTATTTTTCATCTCTTCCGATAAAAGCAATTGTAAAAGAATTAAAAGAAAAGAATATACCCGCCACTGTAAGTAATTCTGCTGGTACTTTTGTTTGTAATAATATTATGTACGGGCTTTTATATTATATAGATAAAAATTACGAGAATTTAAAAGGTGGATTTGTTCATATTCCTTATATACATGAACAAGTTGTTGACAAACCTAACAATCCATCTATGGATCTTGAAACTATTAAAAAGGCTTTTGAAATTATAATTGAAACTGTTTTTAGATATGATAGCGACATAGCCATTTCTGATGGAAAAACACGTTGATAAAAATCACAAAGTGATTTTTTGCTTCCATATTCCAACAGAGCTAATTTCAATGAAATTAGCTCTATAGGTCTTTAGACAACAATTTTTCAGTTGATTTTACAACTTCTTTGTATAAAATTATCGATCCTATTCCAGAAATTAACACGAGAATTAAAGTCATTGACCATGTAGGTAATACATCATTTAACAAATAGCCTAAAAAGCCTAATCCTGCGATGTATCCAAATACAATTAATATTCCCAATAAGCCGTTTATATTTTGTTTCATGGCTTTTTGTGGGTTATCCCATTCAAGTACGGGTTTTTTAGTATCAATAACCATTTGAGCAAGGTTTATAAAAGTAATAGTCAATACAGAAGCTAAAAATTGTATGATAATTTGAATTAGACTGAATTCTCCAATATAGGCTATAACTGCATTCATGGCTACTACTCCAATTAAACTTAACAGCATTATTTGCTTAAATTTTACGTTTAATATTTCTTTTGCAGAAATCGGAAGTATTTTTAACTCTTTTATATTGCTACCTTCTCTTGAAAATAAAGAATAAGAAAGGCCATTTATTCCTCCGCCTAAAACCGACGCTAAAATCCCAATTGGAACTAAGTATTCCTTGAAATTATTTATTATATCCAATAAAAATTTTAATTCAGGATCATTAGCAAGAGCAGTAAAACTACTTGAAATAACTATTATAATTGGAAATATAATTACATTCATAAAACCGTTGATAGAAAACGCTGGTATCCTTAAAAAATATCTCCATTCTCTTTTTTCAAAAGCTTTTAAAGGTGTATTTTGTTTAGAAAATATTTTTTCAAAAGAATCTTTTGTATAAATTTTTTTATTAGAAGCATTTTGTTGTAATTCTGAGTAAGTATCATAATAAAACTTTTTGCCCATGAACAAAGCTATTATAAATAACCCTATATTCATCCCTATATATAAAAGTATCCATAAAAAACTTATTATTCCTGAGGTAGATATAGATTTCAATGCGACCAAAGCAGGTGGAAAAGCTGCTGCGATTCTATTCATAAAGTTTTGATTTCCAGCTATTTGATTATAGAAATCTTGCGGGTTTTCAGAAAAGCTAATAATATTACTATTCATAAAGTAAACAAATAAAAGGGCTAATGCCATGAATAATATGCTTGCAAAAAATATCATAAAGTCTTTATTTTTTTGTGATTTAAATATTCTTGAAATAGGTAATATGAATATAGTTAATAAAGTTAATGCAAATACTTGAGAAAATAAAAATATTATAAAAGCATATATATAATAAACCCAAGATGCACCTGTACTTACACCATAATAAATTAATGCAGGTAGCAGTATAACTAAAGATATTATCATTTGATCGAAAATGATTAAAAATAGTTTTGAAAAAATAACTTCTTGTGGTTTTAATGGTAAAGAAACTAAGACTCTCATATCTTTTGAAAAAAAGAATTCTGCTATTAATATAAAAAGACCTAAAAACAAACCAAAAAATCCACTTATCATAACTGCATTAGATATGAATAATTCTTTTAAATTAAGAGAAGCATAAGACATTAAAGAATTTCTCATAAACTCAATGTACAGGGGTAACATAGTAACAGCAGCAAACCCAAGAGCTACTACAACAACAATCATAGTAATAGCATCACTTTTTTTATTTTTTAAATCATATTTAGTTTTTGAAATTTTGAAATGCTGATTTAGCTCAATCGAGATAAGAGAAATCAATTTTTTCACTTTCACTTCCTGTCACCTCCAAGAAGATTTGTTCAAGAGTTTCATTACCTCTTGCTTCTCTTAATTCATCAACTGTACCAATAAATACAATTTTACCATTTCCAATAATTGCTATTCTGTCACACATTTTTTCTGCGATTTCCATTATATGAGTTGAGAAAAAAACTGTTTTACCTTCGTTGGCGTGATTTCTCATCATCTTTTTGAGTATAAACGCTGATTCAGGATCTAATCCTACAATAGGCTCGTCTAATATCCATAAATCAGGATTGTGAATCAAAGCAGAAATTAAAGATACTTTTTGTTTCATACCGTGAGAATATGTGGATATAGGATTTTCAATGAAATCTTTCAGTTTAAAATGCTCTATCAATTTTTCAGCTCTTTTTATCCTTGTTTCTGGAGGTACTTCGAAAACATCTGCTATGAAATTTATATATTCAGCCCCAGTTACCTTTTCCATAATCAAGGGTTCGTCTGCTACATAACCTAAAGATTTTTTCACAGATAAAGGATTTTTTAGCACATCAAAACCGTTTACATGAATGTTCCCTTTTGTTGGTTTGAAAAATCCTGTAATCATTTTTATGGTAGTTGTTTTCCCAGCTCCATTTGGCCCTAAAAAGCCAAATACTTCGCCTTTTTTTACTTCAAACGAAATATCATCCACAGCAGTGTGGTTACCAAATTTCTTAGTAACATTTTCTATTTTAATCATACTCATATACCTTCACCCCTATTAATAATCTCTTTTTAAAAATATCATGCGAGATAAAATTATTTTTCTTCATTCTTGTATATATTTTCCAAAATAGAAGACAGTTTTGACTTTTTGATACCAGAAGACTTACACATTTCAACAGACTTTTTGAATTTCTCTATTTTTTCTTTGAAAAATAAATCTTCGTCAACACTTTTTGGTTTGTACCCTCTTCCTCTTTCAACTTTTAAAACCTCTTCTGATACCAGCTCTCTGTAAGCACGTGATACTGTATTCAAATTTACCCCCAAATCTTTCGCCAAATTACGAATGGATGGAAGGAACTCATCTTCTTTTATGTTTTCGGTTATTATATTTTCTTTTATTTTGTCCTTTATTTGTTGATAAACAGGAGTATGGGAATTAAAGTCAATCGAAAACCACAATTTTATCACCTCTGTAATATTATAATATGACAGTTCTTGCTTTGTCAAGTGATTATTATCAAAAAAAATAATCCGTCTATAAGACAGATTATTTTTCAATTATAGTCAAATTCAATTTTTTTAAAATATCCTCAACTACCAAATAAGTCGTTCTCTTTGCCTTGCTATAATCTATTTCTACTCTTTCTATTTTCTTAAAAAGGTTTTCAAAAGTAGATCTTAAATTATCTTTGCTCACTAATTCTCCATTAACATATATTTTGTCAGATTCAATAGTAATTAATGGTATTTTTCCTTCTTCAATCTGAATTCCTGTTGCTTTGGTACCTTGAGTTTCTCCGCCAAGTCCAAATCCTTCAAATGCAAACACTAAAAATAATACTAAAGCTATGATTATAGCTATAAGTACAAAAATCAGTTTTTTAATAATATCACCCCTAATAATTGAATAAAAATGGTATTTCTGTGTAATAGATTCTATCAGCACCGTATTTATTTTGAATTCTTCTAACTGCTTCTAACAACAAATTATATGAATAAAGAAAAACTTCTTCATCACTCTGTTTTATTGTTATATAAACCATTTGAGGAATTCCGTTTTTTTTCAAAGAGTTTTCTATTTTATCAGTAAGGCTCCTTAGCTTGCTGTTTCTGCTGTTTTCAGAAATATACTGTTCATAAGTTATTGAAAAATCAATTTTCTGATCATTTAAAAATATCTCTGGTTCTTCTCCTTGTATAAGTATATCTACCACAAAGAAATTTTCCATTAAACCTTGATTTTTAATAATATAATCTAAATTTATATCTCTATTATCTAATAGTTCTTTTATTTTTTCTAATTCTTCTTCACTTATATCCTCAGGTAATTTTAAATCGTTAAAAGCTTTTTCAATTTTATTGGACAGTTCTTTGTAATAATTTTTATAAAAGTTGTTTTGTTTTTCTAATTTTTCGTTTTTATTGGACAGTTCTTGAAAAGCTTTAGAAATATTTTCTAAGTCATTTTTTAGCTCCAAATTTTCTTGAGCTAACTCTGTACTCTTATTTGTAGCAATATCAGCTTCTTTATTAGTTTCAGATATATTAAATAAAAAAGCAAAAAGAAGTATCAAAAGGATGTCTACAAATGCAGTGAGTTCAATTATCGTTCTTTTTTTCATTTGTATCACTCGCATTCTTGAGCATGATATCTATTATATAATTGTTATCCTCTATTTTATAGGCAAGTATACCTTCTAATAGTTTAAAAACTATTGCAAATGCAAGCCCTAAAAATGTAGAAGATAAAGCATTTACAAAGTTTTGAGTTATAATTTCAGAAGTAAGTTCTGAAAGGTTCAAAAATGATGTAACTGTACCTAAAATACCCAAAAGAGGGAAAATACTCGTCAAAGAACCATAAATGGAGAAATACTTGTTAATAGAATTATTTTCACCTTCAATATAACCAAAGTTGTTTTTTGCGCTGTAGTTTTTATGCATATTTCTGAAAAATTCATAAAGTTCTAAATGTTCTGCCCTGTTTGGCCTTAATTTTGAAGAAAGGTTTTTTGATTTAGAGAAAATTATAAAGAATAAAACAAAGTTTCCAATTCCAAGAAAAATTATTAACCAATTCACCCAAAAAGAACTTAAAATATTTTCCATAATAAAACCCCCGTTATAAAGTCATTTTAATTATAACATATAAAAAAGTGACGCTTATAAACGTCACTTACAATCTATAGTCTATATGAGACATTATTAAAAAACTTTTTGTAGTTATATTTCGTTATGGATTTGTTATAACGATTGTCTTCATAAGTACTTCTTCCGTTTTTTGGTCATCTTCTAGAACAACTACCAAGTTCCATTCACCTGGTTCTATTTGTGATTTATCAATTGCAATTACTTTTGAAGGATATGTGAATGCTTGAGTTGTAGGACCTTTTGGGATGTTTAAAAATGCATGTACTATAATATTTCTTTCATACAAAAATACATTTTCAATATCTATGCTATATCCACCAGTTTTTTTTTCACCTGCAGAAATCATAACCTTTAAGTTTTCTTCCATATTCTGTATTTCAATGGTTCTGAATTTTACTCTAAAAGATTCATCTAAAACTTTAAAATCTAAAATATCTTCCTCATCAAAATCATCTGGAATATCAGAAAGAGTAAATCTATTCATGGGCATAACCTTCTCCATCATTTTATCTTCGGCATTTCTTTCAACTTTTTCCTCAATACGAGTTTCGAAGCTTCTTTCTTCTGGCATTAAGAAAAACAAAGAACCTCCAACAGCGACAATTGCTGCTCCAATCAAAATCCACCATTTAAAATCCATATACCCCACCTCCAGTGATATTATATCAAAAAAGCGGGGAAATAAATCCCCGCTTAAATTGTTTATATTAATAAATTGTGTAAGGTGCGTCAATTCCATCAAATTCGTCAATAATAGGTCCATTATATAGAGAATGGTTTATTGGTATAGTTTTTCCATTTATAATGATATCACCTGTAACAGCATAATCACCGTAATCGTCAGGTATTTTTGATATTGAAACATTATCTAACCATGCGGTGTCTTCATATGATGAAACCATTTGATCTTTTTTGTAAACAAATTCTATTGTATTTTCACCTGCAAGCAAATTGATAGTTTGAGTTGTCCAATTAACTAATCCGGAGTCTCTAAATACGGTTGTTCCATTAACTTCTACTATAAAAAAGTCCCAATCTTGTTCGCTAGAAACTTTATAATCAAAACTCATTTTATAACCAAATGTGGCTGGATCAAGAGTAACTACTGTAGCAATAGATGATTCCTGTTCATTATCTAAATCAGGGAATGAAACTATATGATTTGTTGGATCATTTGGATCTTCTATAACAGTGGGTATGCCATCACCTTGAGTAACCCAATCAAAACCAGAAAAATCCTCTGTTTCAAAATCATCTGTCATAAATGGTGCTGGTAAAGATGGCATATTATCTGAAGAAACTCCTATATAGAATACCGGTGTTATAATATCTTTTTCTGTAATGTTAGTTGTTGAATCAAAACCTTTAGTTAAAATACGCCCAAAATTTGAATTAAGAATATCTATAGAATAGTTACCTGTTGCAGTAGGTGGATTTAACTTGATTTCTATTGTAGATTTAAATTTAATAGATTCGTTTGTTAATCCATCTGAAATTACTTTATCTTCTAAAGTCATTGAGTTTTGTTCTTCTCCTCTTAATATCAAAGTTGATGAGGCTAATAAATCAGGTCCACCAATTATAACATCGTATGTATCTGGATCTATTTGATAAAATCCAACTTTCCCAGTTGAATCTGTTCTAGCATAATATGATGGTCCATCGACTCTTTTTAAAGTAACATAAACACCACTAAGTGGGACTGATCCTGTACTATCTGTAACAGTTATAATATAATTAGAACCTTTTTTAGATGGTAATGGTGCATTCAATGCAGCAACTGGATTTATAACTCCATATCCATAATCTTCATCCCAGCCTGGATTACCTTTATCATCAGCGGTTGATTCGATTAATTTCCTTATTTGGTATGCTGTAGCATCAGGATGTTTTTCAAATAACAATGCTGCTAAAGCAGAAACATAAGGGGATGCCATAGATGTTCCGTCCCAATAAGCATATGGGCCATAAAGTGTAGAAACATCTGGGCTACCTACAGGGATAGTAGATAATATTTGAACTCCAGGTGCTACAACAGACACACTATCTCCTCTTGAAGAGAATTTTGAAACTTTTCCATTTACATCACTAGCCCCAACACCAATTATTCCTGGTAATGAATTTGGAGAACCCCAGTTTTCATTAATATGAGTATTTCCTGTTGAAACAACTACTATTGCATCATTCATAAGTGCGTAGTCAAAGCCAACTTTCAATGTATCTGAGTAACCTGGCCCACCCCAACTGTTTTGAAGAATTTTGGCTCCATTATCTACCGACCAAATTACATTATTAGCAACATAAAAGTCACCTACAAAACCTGGTACAAATACAGGAGCAACCATTAATGATGCTTCTGGTGATAATCCAGTTATACCTTTACCATCATTTTTTGCAGCTACTATTCCTGAAACATGAGTTCCATGATCACCATATGGAACAGATGTGTTTGCCGGGATTAATGTAGCATGATAAGAATCAAACCCATCAGCATATTGTCCGCTTAAATCTGGGTGACTTGAATCAGAACCACCGTCCATAATAGAAACGATAACGCCTTTACCAGTAGCTATTTTCCAAGCTTCTTCAGCTCTAAGATGTTTATTGTTTATAGCCCATTGGTAATCTGTTAAGTCATCACCAATTCCAGCAGCTCTTGTATCCATTTCATTTTTTGAAATTGTAGGTTCATCCAATTCTCTTTTAAAATTTGGTTCTGCAAACTTGATGCCTTTTGGATTTAACTTTTGAATTTTTTCTAAAGCCTCTTTTGTGGATATATCTAATTTGATATTAGCTATTTTTAATTTTTCTATTGTTCGAACATTTCTTCTTGAAACTTTTAATGTCTCTAATAATTCATCTAAACTTTCTTGATCAATATAACCTATGTTTATTTGATTTTCAAAATAATCAAAATTATCTAATTCTTTCATCCGATTTGCAATAAGATCATTTACCAAAGTTACTTCTGTTGGATTTTTAATTGGTTCATTTTTTATTTTATTTTCTTCATTAGAAGTAAAAGTAGAACAACTTACGAGTAACAAAGAAATAACTATTAAAAATACTATATATAATTTTTTCATATTAAATCAGCCCCCCTTTTATTGTTCTGTCTCTGTAGTGAAATCAGCATGTAAATCTGGTTCAATACCATAGGCTTCGAACCACCAGCCAGCATCTCTGTATCTAAAATCAGCGCTTAATGAATAAGATGAACTATCTTCATCAAAAGAGTAAGCGTATGCAACATTTACTCCCCAATTATATGATTTTCCATGCTCTAAATTCCCTTCTGGATAAAGGAAACTATCTAAAGAATAAGGATTAAAAGTATTCCAAATTATATCTCCGTTATTACCAGTAAACTGAACACTAACATCTTTTTTCCCTTCAGTAGTAAAGAACTTTCCAATTTGTGAGTTAGTATCAATGTTAACTGTATCAAAAGGAATCATGAGTCCGTTGTCTGATTGATTCCAGTCATAAACAAATATTTGATATTCATACACGACTGTTGAGTCAGAAGTCAAAGCTTTATCAGGCCCCCAAGTAAAAGTAGGGTTAACACTAACATTTGAAGAATTGTGTTCTGGTGATTTTAATTCAACATTAAATTCTTTCATTGGGACAACAGAACCAAGAAGAACTTTTTCACCTTCATAATTGTTGTATACTGGTGAAACCTTATACCATACTTCTTCTTCTGGTGTAAGTTCAGGTGATTTATCTATATAGTTAGCCATAGGAGATGCTTGAGCTACTCTATATTTCACATAATCAGATCTAACCATAGCTATTTTTTCAAAGTTTTCTCCGTTAAAAGATCTATAAATATTGTAGCCTTCGGGTTTTGAATATTCATTAGGGTCTATCAATACTGAATATGTATCCCAATCAACCCAATATAATTCAATATATAAATTAGAATCGCTTGTATGGCTATCTAAGTCTTTAGGATTTCCACTTTTCCCAATTACAGGGTTGTTATAATAACCAACTCCTCTTCTTTTCGTCCATGAAGTCAAGTTGTCGTATGTTGGTTCAAATTCATTAGCTTTCATAATTTTATAAGGATTAGCAGGAGCTGTAACTACAGCTCTTTGAACGTTAAAATAGTCTATTTTTTGGACCAAATTATCATTGTGATCAAAAATTACAGTGTTCAAATCGTGCATACCATTTTCTAATCCATCCAAAGTAATTATAGAAGTCATTTTTGTGGCTTCTTGACTGAAACTTCCCATTCTATCAGATGTCATAGTGCTTGAACCAGGGATTCTATCCCAGTTAGAACCATAAGCTATATATTGATGTTCTGTGTTTTGTTTAATTTCTATAACAGAATAAAAATCTTCTGTAGCTGGTAAAGTTATATCAACAGGAGAATCGTCATTTTTGTAATAATTAATAGAAACATCATTCAATACATAGTCACCGTCGTATTCATCAGAAGTTCTTATACTAGCTTCTCTCAACTGAGTTTCTATTATTTTGTTACCGATAAAATACTCAGGTTTAACATCTATAATTTTAGTTAACGCATGTCCATCTTTTGAAATTTTAATATCAACATATTTTGGCATCAATGGATAGTTTATATCAGCATAGCCATTTGCATTTGTCAATACTTCTTCGATAACGGTATTTCCATCAAGTAATTGAATTTTTGCATTTTGAACAATAGGACCTGAATTATATTTAGAAACATATATTTCTAAACCTTTTGTCCAGAATTCAAAAACATCACTTTTTACAGAAGTTTCTCCGTTTGTAGCTTCAACTTGCCAATAATATTTTTCGTTCAGTTTAGTAAAAACTGAATAATTGGTTTTGGTGGTTTCTGATAAAACTTTAGCTAAGTTTGTGGGGCCTTTTCCAATAAATAAGTTATATTTAACATTGGTGTCTTGACCTATATCCAGACCTCCCCAGCTAACTATAACTTCGCCTTCTAAACCTTTGGTACCATTAGCGGGTGAAAATGAACCTTCTAATCCAGCTTCATTTGCTACTTGGAATTCATAAGTTGCTGAAGGTCCTGCAACTGAATCAGATAGTTCATAAGGAGTAATTCTTATTTGATAAACTCCTGGGTTTTCTAAATCAGTAGCTGTTAATGTGTATGATTTTTCTGTTATTTTTTCAGCTAAAACATTAAAATTTCCGTCATTAAATTTTAGTTCTACGTCATAAGTATAAGTTCTTCCTTCTAACTTTTTACTTACATTCCAATTGAAAGTTTTTGAAGTAGAAACTTTTAAAGACAATAGTTGGTCTTCTGGCACTTCTTCAAAGTAAACTTCGTTTATGGAAGAAGTTACCTTTATAGGTAGCTCTGGTGTCGATTTTGAAATATCTTCAACAGTAGTAGTGACTTTTACAGTATACATACCTATAACAGAAAGTTCTTCGCCTGGTATAGTTGCTTTTGTAGCACTACCTGAAATAACTTTTGTAGAATTATCTGGTTTAGTTAAAGTAACTTTGGTTGTAGCGGGGTCATCAGATAAATTAGTAATTCCATAACTAATTTCTAAATCCTCGCCAACAACGGTTTCCAGGTTTTCTGTAGTATCTCTTGTGAATACTACAGATAAAGAATCTTTAGGTGTACAAGATATGAATAAAAAGGTTACTAACAACAAAGTAACAACAAACAGTATCTTTCTCATAAAAATCCCCCTTTATTAAAATGTGATCAACATTATTACGCTATATTACCCCAAAATTACCAAAACAAACAATCGTATTAAATATTATAACATATTTTATAATTTTTTATTTTAAGAAAATTAAAAAAATAATACTATTTTAATTTTTAGATAATTAATTTATCACTTGATTAATTTATAGACCTTTTTCAAAGTACTTTTTAGTAATTGAAATAATAATATCTTTAAATGTTACATTTTTAATAAAAAATCCAGCTAAATTAATAGCTGGATAAATTTTAATTTTATTCATAAACCATTTGGGTTGTTTTTTTGCCAATTCCATGAATCTCTACACATTTCTTCGATCCCTTTTTCTGCTTCCCAATTTAATTCTTTTTTCGCTTTTGTTGGATCAGCATAACAAATCGCTATATCGCCAGGTCTTCTGCCTGTTATCTCGTATGGAATTTCTACCTCATTAACTTTTTGAAAAGTTTTTACGAGATCCAGTACACTGTATCCTTTTCCAGTTCCAAGGTTATATGCTTCAGCGATATTTTCTTTCATTATTTTTTCAAGTGCTTTTAAATGACCTTTTGCCAAATCAACTACATGTATGTAGTCTCTGACTCCTGTTCCGTCTGGTGTATCATAATCATCTCCAAAAACACTCAGTTTATCTCTCTTGCCTATTGCTACTTGAGTGATATAAGGCATTAGGTTGTTAGGTTTACCGTTTGGATCTTCTCCTATTAAACCACTTTCGTGAGCACCAATTGGGTTAAAATATCTCAACAAAGCAATTCCCCAAGAGTTATCTGAAACATAAATATCTCTTAAAATTTCTTCTATCATCAATTTTGTTTTTCCGTATGGGTTTGTTGCAGATAGCGGAGTATTTTCGTTAAAAGGAACATCGGTTGAATACCCGTAAACTGTAGCTGAAGAACTAAAAACGATTTTTTTTACGTCATATTCTTTCATTACTTCAAGAAGGTTAATAGTTCCAGATATATTGTTTTTGTAGTATAAAAGAGGTTTTTCGACAGATTCTCCAACAGCTTTGAGCCCTGCAAAATGAATTACTGAATCGATTTTGTTTTCTTCAAAAATCTCTTTCATGCCTTCTTTATCTAACAAGTCAATTTCATAGAATTTTGGCATTTTACCTGTTATTTTTTCTATCCTATTCAAGGCTTCTTTTTTAGAATTACTTAGATTATCCATTATTATTACATCATAATCATTATTCAGAAATTCTACTACTGTATGACTACCAATATATCCAGTTCCCCCTGTTATCAAAACAGACATATCATCAACTCCTTATTATTAATATATTCTATATTAATTTTATCATTTAATTATAAAAAACAAAATAGAGTAAAATTTGTCGACTCATTGAGTAGTGAAATATGTAATTTTATTGTATGTCCAAAGCTAAATACTAATCAGCAAATTTTTGTTAATAAAAATTTGTATAAAGTTAAATTTTGAATATCAATATTACAACAACGTTCTTTTACAAAATCATTAATTTTAACCATTCGTAAAGAATTTTCAAGGATTATTATAAAATATTGTTTCTAATCTTTTTCATAAAAAAGTTAATATTTGGTTGACCAAAGTTAATATTTTTGGTATAATGAGTATGATAAATAATTTAGTGGCTAATCGCTTCTAAATGACTTCATTTGAACTTCTTTGTTGAAAACTTCATGTTGTCTGCCTTATTTTATTTTTTAGCAGATTTAGTTGTGAAAATGTGTGTATTTTTTATGGGGATATTGATCTCCCATGTTTTTTTGTGTTTTTATATTTTTAGGAGGTGGTTTTGTAAGAATGTTTAAAATAAAAAATTTAGAAGGTGTAGAAAACGTACAACTCAAGGTGATTGAGAATAGGGAAAATTTTATGGATGATGATTTTGATTTTACAAAGATTGAAATTGCAGAGTTCCTTGAAGAGCATTTAGGCAGATTTGGGGATCCTCTGGATGAGATAATAGATTCTATGGATTACGCTTTAGCAGATGGAAAATATAGAGGTGGTTTCATTTTGGTTCTTCATAATGAAGATAATATTTTAGGTGCTGTTGTTATGAACAATACTGGAATGAAAGGATATATCCCTGAAAACATATTGGTATATATCGCTGTAAATAAAGAATACAGAGGAAAAGGTATCGGTGGGAAATTGATTGATGAAGCGATTAAAAAGGCTGATGGTGAAGTAGCTCTTCATGTTGAGTATGATAATCCTGCAAAAAGGCTTTACGAGAGAAAGGGTTTTGAATCAAAATACGCTGAAATGAGATTAAAAAATTAAAGATTATATAGAAAAAAGAGTTGAAGTTTTAAACTTCAACTCTTTTTTTTATTTTAGACTAATTCTTTAATTTCAACATCATCGTTATTTAAAACAAAGTTTTTCAAGTCTTCGATATCTTTCTTCATAAGTTCTTTGAATTCTTTCCCGTCTAATGTTTCAATATTATATAGATATATAGCAAGTAGTTTTAGCCTTTCTTTATTCTCGGTTAGAATTTTTTTTGCTTTTTCGTAACTGCTTAAAATGAAACTTTTTATTTCAGAATCTATTTCTTTTGCAGTTTCTTGAGAGTAATTTTTCATCTTAGTTAGTTCCCTTCCCAAGAATACTTCTCCTTCTTCTTCTCCCCAGGAAATCGGGCCTATTTTCTTTGACATTCCGAGTTGCATGATCATTTTTTTGGCTAGTTCTGTAGATTGTTTAAGATCATTTCCTGCTCCAGAAGTTATTTCATCAAAAATAATTTCTTCTGCAGCTCTACCTCCGAGTAAAGTAACTATTCTGTCCCTTAGTTCGTCTTCGCTCATTAGGTATTTTTCTTTTAAAGGAAGCTGAAGAGTATATCCTAAAGCGGCATTACCTCTTGGAACTATTGTTATTTTATGTACGGGATCGGAATTTGGAAGCAAATACCCAAGTATGGCATGCCCTAATTCATGATAAGTGACAATTTTTTTCTCTTTTTCGGATAGCTTTCTCGATTTTCTTGCTGGACCAGCTATAACTCTTTCTATAGCCTCTTGGCAATCATCCATTGTAATGAACTCTCTATTGTCTCTTGCGGCTAACAAAGCAGCTTCGTTCACAAGATTTTCGAGGTCTGCACCAACAAAACCAGGTGTAGATCTCGCTAAAACTTCTAAGTCTAAATCTTTTGCGATTTTTTTACCTCTAAAATGAATTTTAAGTATTTCTTCTCTTCCTTTTAGGTCTGGAACATCTATAGTTATTTTTTTATCGAATCTTCCTGGTCTTAAAAGAGCTTTATCCAAAATATCGGGCCTGTTTGTAGCTGCCATAACTATAATTCCTGCACTTGGATCAAAACCATCCATTTCAACCAAAAGTGAGTTAAGTGTCTGTTCTCTTTCGTCATGACCTCCACCAAGTCCGGCTCCTCTTTGTCTACCAACAGCATCGATTTCATCTATAAATATTATAGCTGGGCTTTCAGCCTTTGCCTGGGTAAACAATTCTCTAACTCTTGATGCACCAACACCTACAAACAATTCTACAAAATCAGAACCACTGATGTAAAAGAAAGGTACTTGCGCTTCTCCGGCTACGGCTCTTGCAGCTAAAGTTTTACCAGTTCCTGGTTGTCCCACAAGTAATACGCCTTTTGGCATCCTTGCACCTAAATTGTTAAAACTTTTAGGGTCTTTTAAAAACGAAACTATATCTTGCAACTCTTCTTTGGCCTCTTCTATTCCAGCTACATTTTTAAAAGTTATTTTATCTTTTTGTGGATCGTATTTTTTTGCTGGTGATTTGGTGAATCTCATGCCTGGTCCACCACCACCGCTTCTATTTCCCATGCTTCTAAAGATCCATAGCCAGAATACGATCATAATTGCAATAGGGGCTAAATATATTAATATACTCATCCACCAACTCGAACCAGAACTTTCAATATACTGTATTCTTACTCCGTCTTTTACTAGTGATCTTGTATAAGCTTCATCAACTACTAATGTAGGGGCGTAAGCTGTGTATAAGGTTCCGTTGGCTGCTTTTGCAGTTACATTACCTGAATCTGCGATTTCTAAACTAATAATTTGTCCTTTGTCCAGCATATTCACCAATTCAGTGTAAGTTATTTCCATAGTATTTGAACTATTTAGTCTTGAAATACTTGTAAATATTAAAATAGCCAGTAAAAGGTATATTATCAAAGGTCCTAAATTTATTTTTCGAACATTTCTACTCATGGTTTCCTCCTCTCAAAAGTACATTTACTATTATTATACATTATTAGATTAAAATGTAAAAAGATTTTTCAAATATTTAATAATTTTTAGACTCAAAATTGTATAATTTATATAGTTTTTTTATAATAACAAATATAATTTTATTTTGTAAATCTTAAATTTAAATTAGAATAGGATATTTTTCAAAAACAGAGGGGGGTATATGTGTTATAATTAATTATAATAAATTATAACTAAAAGACAAGGAGAAGATACGATGGATAAAAAGAAATTATTGAATAGACTTAGAAGAATAGAAGGACAAGTCAGAGGACTTCAGAAAATGATAGAAGAAGAAAGAGAGTGTAATGATATACTAACTCAAATGTCAGCTATAACAGGAGCACTTCACAAAACTGGAGAAGAAATAGTAAGAAGTTATACAAAAACCTGTATTATGGAATATGATAAATCAGGTGATGAAACTTTGTTAGAAGATTTAATAGCAAATTTATCTAAGTTTAAAAATCTTTAGGAAGGAGTTTATAATTATGAGCAGAAAATTTAAAAAAATTACGATAGTTTTGATGGTAGCGGCTCTTTTGTTAACAGCATTGGTTTTTGGTGCGACTAATCAAGAGACTAAATCGGTAGAAGAAATATATTTTGAGAAATTCCAACAACCAATTTACGATCTTCTTTATTATATTGATACTATTTATTATGAACAAGATAAAATTGATTATGACAAAATATTGGATTCCACTTTAGCAGGGCTTATAAAGGGTTTGAATGATCCGTTTGCATGGTATTTTGATGCACAACAAACTCAAGAAAACCAGATTGACGAACAAGGTGAGTATGGAGGTCTTGGTATAACTGTAAGATGGGATCAAGAGATGGAAGCTATTGTTATAGTAAGTCCTATGTCAGGAACCCCGGCTGACAAAGCTGGACTTCAAGCTAACGACTACATTATAACAGTGGATGGTACACCAGTTTCTGATATGGGGTATATGGAATCTGTTAACAACATGAGGGGAAAACCAGGAGAACCAATCATTTTAGAAATCTTTAGAGAAGGTTGGGAAGAACCGAAAGAAGTTAAGTTAGTTAGGGCACTTATTGAAACAAAAACTGTTAAATACACTACAATAAACCAAGAAGAAAAAATTGGATACATAAGATTGACTAACTTTGCTGAAAAAAGTGCTTCAGAAATGGAAGAAGCCTTAACAGAAATGAAAAATGAAAAGGTAAATGGGCTTATATTTGATTTGAGAAATAATCCAGGAGGACTTTTGAGTACTGCAATAGACGTGTCTTCTATGTTTATAAAAAAAGGTGAAATAGTTTCTTTAGACTATTACAATGGTCAAAGAGAAATTATAAGCACGATTCCTGGTAAGTATTTTTATTTTTTAGATAATATTCCAATTACTGTTTTAGTAAATGGTGCTTCGGCTTCTGCTTCTGAAATTTTTACAGGAGCTATGAAAGATAAAGCACTTGCAACTATAATAGGGACAACAACTTATGGAAAAGCTGCTGTTCAAAGACCAGTTTCATTGGGGAACGGTGGAGAAGCTTGGATTCCTATGGCTCATTATTTAACCCCATCCGGTAATGACATTCATTTAAAAGGTATAGAACCAGACATAATTGTTGAAATGCCTGAAAGAAAATTACAAGATATGACAGAAATAACAGAAGAAGAACAAGAAAAAGCGAAAAACGAAACTACCACTCAAGCAAGTATAGACTTGGAAACTGATGCTCAGCTAATGAAAGCTGTTGAGTTTATTAAAAAGGAATTGGGAATAATAAATTGAGGATTCATGCTTGGGCTATGATTTTTTTTGGCGTGTTAATGACCGTTAGCCTTATAATGTTTTTTGGGTTTGGTCAAAGAGAAATTGATAAATATACAATAGAAAAAACCCCCATTTTTGATTTGGGGGTTAATATTGATATTGACAGATATTCAAGGAGATTAGAGAACACCAGAAATTTATCTTATTTTTCTTCTGGTATGATGGATTTTGAGTATTTTGTGGGTAATATAGATGTCAATTTGGAATCAAATGAGATAAATATAGAACCATTAACACCTAATATGTATGATGATTATAAGAATTTGATAGTTTCAATTGATAATAATTACAAAGAAGAAGTTGACTATATAGAATTTTTTGGTTTGAAATTGCCTATAAAACAACTTAAAACCCCATCCATTTATATGCTTTTAAAGCCTAAAATTTATCTTTTAAATTTGGAAGAATATGATGAAGATCTTGTTGATTTTATAAATAACAGATATTTTTTGTTGACTGAAGAAGAATACAGATCTTGGAGCTTTAATAAAGATATTTTGGATAATCTGGACTTGTACGGTTCGGTCTTGATTGACGAAAAATTATTAGAAAAAGATAATGTTAGGCTTCTTTTTGAAAACTTATCAGAAAATGGAATAATTACTGAAACAGAGTTTAAAATTATAAATTTTAAGGAAGATTGATATGGGAAAAATGTTGGTTCAAATGTTTAACTCTATTTTTTCTCCTGAAAAAGTAAATAACGGAATTAGGTCTTCTTTTTTTATTCCCTTCATTATTATGTTGCTTTACTTTTTAAGTCCAAATGTGGAATTGGGGTTTAATTTTGTTTTTTTTATAATTACTTTTACATATATGAGTAATGGATTGAGGTTTATTTTTTCAAAAAAAGACATATCTTATATTTTACTGTCAGCTTCATCTCCTCTTATTTTTGGAATTATAAATGAATATACATTTATAGTATCGGCTTTTTGGAGTGTTGGGCTAAAGAGTTATTATGAGATAAAAAACAAGAATTTTTATTCTTTTATTTTAGGGGCAGCGTTTGATATGTTGATTATTTGGTGGTATTTGTGAGTAGATTTAATATATACAAATTTCTTGCGAATTTTGTGATAAAAAATTCTAAAATAATAATTATTCTAACCGCTATTTTAACAGCGGTTTTTGGTTTTTTAGCCACAAAATTAGGAATAGACTCTGATATCTTGAAGATAGCTCCACAAGATTCTGACATTATTCAGGTTTTGAATGAAGAAAACAAAATATTACAAGGAAACGATATTTTAATTACTGCTTTTTATTTGGAGGAAGATTCAAACCCAAATGAAATAGCCCAAAAATTTTATACTGAAATGAATAAAATAGATTCTTTCAGCGGTTTTACTGAAACAGATTTATCCTTTTTGTTGTCATTTGGTTTTGTTTCTATAAGTAACACAGATGTTATTAACTCCATTTCTCAGAGTGTAGAAGGCCTTTTAAACGTTATAAAAACAGCTAATCCATATGATTTTAAAACTATTGACTATATAAATGATACTTTAAAACAAATTTATTCATTGGAAGATGAGTTGTCTAATGATCAAAATGCCAATATGCTAAAATCTTATTATGCACTTTCTCCAAATGGAGAAATTATGATAATGGGCTCTTTTTTTGAAGAGCCTCCGACGAATATAGATTATGTTAATGATTTGATCCCTAAGGTAAGAAAAATTACTGATGAAATAACAAATGAATTTGGTATTAGAACAGGTTTAACTAATGATTATATCTCTCAGTATGAAGCTAACCAAACAGTTTCAGAAGATTTTTTTGTTACAACAATTATATCTGTATTTTTGATAATTTTAGTTTTTATTATAGCCTTTGGAGGAGTTACTACAAGCGGAATAGTATTTTCAGGGTTAATAATATCTATGGTCTTGACTTTAGGGGTATCCCAAGTGGTTTTTGGAGAACTAAATATAATAACTTCTTTTGTAGCGGCTATTACCCTTGGGTTAGGTATTGACTATGGTATTCATATAGTAACACATTTAGTAACGGAATATAAAGAGAAAAACGATTTTAAAGAAGCTCTTACCATAACCTACGAAACGAGTTTTATGCCTCTTTTGTTTGGCGTTATGACAACAATAATAGTTTTTTTGACTTTGATTTTAATGAGGCTTCCAGCTTTTACAGAGATGGCTATTATGAGCTCTTTTGGTTTGGTTATATTTTTCTTAGTTATGATTATTTTTATTCCAGCTTTTATGTATCTCGTAAGAAAAAAAATAAAGATTGGCAACCTTGTTGTTTATGTAAATAGATTGTTTAAGAAATTAGGTTATTTAATCCCTAAAAATGGAACAGTCATAAAGTGGATAATTATACCTTTTTCAATATTATTTGTTGTTTTTGGAATAATAAATGTCTTACATTTTTCGTATACTCCACCCGGAATGATTTCAGAAAACTCAAAAAGTGTTCAAGTAGGCCAAGATATTTCTGAGTATTTTGGTACAGAAACTTTCAATTCCATGAAATATATAATAAGAATAGATGAAGATCCAGATGCAATCGCAGCTGAATTACTCTCCCTTGGAGTTATAGATAGTGTTGAAAGTCTACCTGAAATAATAGAAAAACAAATAGGAAATTTTAGTGATTTAAAAACAAAGATTGGTGGTTTATCAGAAACCATAAAAAACCCTATTGTAGTTTCCTTGTTGAAAAAACACAACCTATATTCAGAAAGTATAAAGATAGTTGATATTGCCTCAAAATCTAATGATTTATATCAGTTTTCTTTAAATTTATTAGAAGTTCTCCCTGATAACTTAAAAAGTAACTTCTTTTTTGAAAAAGATAACAAGAAATATATGGTTTTAGAGATAAATTCATCCATTGATATTTGGAGTGATAATGGAATAAAAATTTTCTTTGATGCTCTTGGAGACAAGTCAGATAGAATAGCTGGATATCCAAAAGCTATGTATAAAATTATGGAAGTTGTAAGACAGAGGTTTGTACTTCCTATGGTTATTTCTTTTAGTATAATTTTCTTGTTGACTTTTGTTTCAAGAAGAAATATATTTGAAGCTTTAGAGGCCTTTATTGGACTTTTCACCTCATCAGCAGCAGCGTTTGGAGTTGGATACTTTTTAGGTATAGATGCAACTTTTGTGACTATGTTGACTTTTCCTTTGATCTTTGGTATCGGAGTTGATGGTTATATTCATATTTTCCATGCCATAGATGAAGATATAACACATTACTGGCATACTTTAAAGTCGGTAACCTTATCTTTTTTAACGTCTATACTAACTTTTGCAAGTTTTCAAATATCCAGAGGAGATCTTTTAAAAGAGTTTTCTTTGAACATGATCATTTCCATTGGGCTGGTCTGGGTGTTTACCGTATTGATGATTCCAGCGTTTAGGGGAAAAATTCTAATTGGAAATTGGAATAAAAAGTTAAATAAAAAAGACGCAGATTGAATTTTTTCAATCTGCGTTTTATTTTATTTGTTCAAAGGATATTCTAAAGGAATGTTAACAGGTAACCAGTAGAATAAAGCCATTTCCATTTCAATTGATACTTTGTAATCAAATTTGCTTTGCATGAAATAATAGTTTATTTCAGCTCCTATATCAATTCCATCAAATCTGTACTTTCCATCTTTTAAAGCATAGTGAGGTTTCCATAAATCGTATTCAAACTTTAAATTGGGGTTTACTTCATATAAAGAGGTCTTATAATAATTTATTCCAGGAGTTAGCTTTAATTTTTTGTGGATAATATCTTTTGAATAACCGATAAGAAAACCAAAGTTTTCTTTTTGCTGTACATATTCTGCCTGAAAAATATTTTTATATCCACTATTGTAATTGTTTTTTATTGGGGTATTGCCTAAAATCCCACCTATTCTAAATTCATCAAAAGAAAGGTTTTTAAAAGATATTTGGGCATTGTAGTTAAAAGTGTTTTTATCTTTCAAATTGAATTGGTTGTTTGAATTAAAACCATATCCATAGTTAAAATTGTTATTTTTATAGTTGAAAAAAATCTCATTACTAAAAATATAATCAAATTGGAAATACGAATTTATTATAAAATCATCTACAAAATTATGATAAAACCCGAATTCACCAGTATAATTGACAGCTTCTCCGATAACCAAAATATCTGGTCCAAAATATATTTGATCGTTGTTGATTGCCAAGTTGACAAGCGGAATAATCGTTGGTTTTTCAAAATAATTTTTAGAGTTAAGCTCTACATTTTTATAGTCAACAGGGTCAAAGTCATATTTTTTTGTATTTATAGCAGTAAAATAGTCTATATTATCCAACTCGTCTGAAGTAAGATGATACCCATTATGATCATAATAAAAATAATAAAGTTCGTTGTTTAAAATTACGGGATTAAAAGTTCCTGGTATCTTTTTGGTTATTTGGGTGATTTGTTTGTTATCCAAGTTTAAATAGTGAATGTTGTATATATGATTATAGTTTGCTGAGAAGAACAAATACCCGTCATTGTAAAATAAATCCCTTTCAATGAATTTGTCATTCGTTAATTGGTATATTTCTCCACTGTTTATATTGTAAGAATAAATATCCGATTGATTGTTTGTATTCATTGTAAAATAAAACTTGCTGTTATGCCCTTCTATAGAGGAAATAGTCATGTTATTGTAGTCAACCAATTTTTTTCTCGAATTATTTTTAAAGTTGTATAAAAATAAACCAGTAAGTCCATCTTTAATTTTAGAATAGACAACAGTATTTTTATCTACGAAAGAAAATTCTACCACTCTTTCATCAATTAAGGTGTCTTTAAAATCACACGCACAAATATGATATAAACTATAATTTTGCTCGTTGTTATTATTTTCCGAAACTCTGTAAATAATTTCTCCGTTGGAATTAACATCAAACTTTGAAATGCCTTCTTTGATAAGTTCGTTGTTTTTGTATATGCCATAATTTTGATCTGGGCTTTCTTTGTAATAATACAAATTTTTCCCATCAGTTTTTAAGTTTCCAGAATTATGAAAAGAATTATCAATTTTGTTGAAATCATTTGAAAAGCCTTCGTTTAGAAGGTTCTCTTTTTCTTTACTATATTCATTTTCGATTCTATCCAAAAATGTAGAAAATTTTACTCCTGTACTTTTCAAAAATGAATCTGATATATCGTCAAAAAAAGAAGAATTAATTTCAAAAATAAAGTTTTTAAGAGTTTCATAACCGTAGTATTCTTCAATTTTTTTAATAATTAAAGTACCATACATATAGTTGAACCCAGCGGGACTCCAAACGTTAGTAGGCGCTCCTCCACCAAGTTTATATCTTGGATACTTATCAGAAAGAATTTCTGCAAAAAGATAGGTGTTGAACAAATCATCAGAAAATCGACCCTCGAAATACTTACTTTCCATGAATATAGACAATCCTTCGTGCAAAAGACTCGGTTGATTAACCATGTTCAAAGATTTCTTAATAGTTTCTGAAGGTATCCAGGATAAAATAGGGTCTGTAACAGTGTTACCATAAAAAATATGGTTTAGTTCGTGAGAAAAAACAAACCTGATCCAATCATTTGGAGAACCGCCAAGACCTAAATAATCCAGAGGTCTGTTAATGTAAAGTCTGATTTGGTTTGTCATGTTCAAAGAAAAACCGTTGACATAATCCACATCATCCAAAATAAAAACTTGTATATTGTCTATTTCAGTTTCATAGAACTCAGAATAATCTTCATATAATCTTATAGAAAAATTATCCAGTTGATTTATTAGATAGGATAAATCTTCCTCGTATATAAAAGTAAAATGTTTGTTGGAATATTCTTTTAAATCTTTAGGTGGTTGGTAAATTGGTCCAGACAAAAAAGTAATTGCAATAAAAATAAAAGTTGTTATTAAAATAAATTTTTTCATAAAAAACCTCCAAATCTTTTTTTAATAAATTATAACACAGAAAAATGCTTTGCATTTTTGTTGTTAGTTGATTGTTGTTGGTTGTTGGAGCAAAAGGTCACGCGAAGAATAGGGGGGTTAGAACTTTTATTTTAAATAATAAATAGATGCAATGAATTATTTTTACTGAAAAATCAAAATCATTAAAAGTAAAAAGACAATTTCGAAATATAAAAATTCAAAGAAGCTCATATAGTAGAAATTATTACATAATTTCTGTTGAAGGTTTATGGTTGGAAGTTGGAAGAAAAAAACATTGATAAACATCTAAAACAGACAAAAACCAACAACCTTCATCCAGCAACTAACAACAAAAATTGTGAAACAATTTTTATAATGTCATTCTGAACGACGATTTTTGGAGTTGAAGAATCTAAAACCAAGTGCCTAAACACCCCTGTGCTTTGCACTTCCCCTCTTACATATTAAGAGGGGATTTAATTAACTTTTACCAACAACGATTTTTCTGAAAGAAAAATCTTAACAACTATCAACAAACAACAAAATAAATACAACAATTTCTAAAACTCTCTTTTCATCAAAAGGATATCTTAAATTAACATAAAAGTCTTGACAACCTTTTGTATTTATGATAGAATTCTTTACGGAATGAATGAGTGCCTGCCGGGGTGGCGGAATTGGTAGACGCTGTGGACTTAAAATCCATTGGGCATTATGCTCGTGTCGGTTCGAGTCCGACCCTCGGCACCATTAATTCCTTTTTTAGTACCATTACTTGGTGCGGGGTGGAGCAGTCCGGTAGCTCGTCGGGCTCATAACCCGAAGGCCGTAGGTTCAAATCCTACCCCCGCTACCATTTTTTTTATGTTAATTTATTATATTTGGCGAGGTAGCTCAGTTGGCTAGAGCATGCGGTTCATACCCGCAGTGTCGGGGGTTCGAATCCCTTCCTCGCTACCATAAATAAAACGGAATGCATTTATGCATTCCGTTTTATTTATTGTCCTTTTTGTCGTATAAGTAATCAAATATTTATATAGATTATTTTTATGTTATAATAGTTAGTAAGACTAATCTTTTAGGAGGGAACAGAATGAAATTAAAATTAGAAGATTTTATTGATTTTAAGTATCCTTCAGATTTGAAATTTTCACCTGATGGGGACAAAATATGTTTTGTACAAACAGAAGCAGATTTAGAGAACAACAATTATCAAAAATTTTTATGGATCCACAATTTGAAAACGAAAAAGACTTACAAGTTAACAAATAGTGGGAAAGATGGAAGTTATATTTGGTATGATGATGGAAACATTCTTTTCATTTCCAACAGAGAAGAAAAAAAAGAAGAAGACAAAAAACCTAAAACTACATTCTATATAATAAATATTAATGGTGGAGAAGCACAGAAAAAGTTTGATATTGAAGAAACTGTTACTTCTTTTGAAATGATAGATAAAACCAAATTTGCTATGACTATTAAATACGATGGTTATCTTGAAAAGATACCAGAAGAAGAAAGAGAAGAAGAGAAGGATTACCATGTTTTTGACGAAATACCTTTTTGGTCAAATGGACAGGGATTCACTTCTAAAGTGAGAAATAGATTGTATATATACAATACCGTGGATAAAAAAACAGAACCCGTTGTAAACGAGCTAACAAATGTGAGAAACATCAAAATTAAAGATGACACTATTTATTTTATAGCAAACACCTACAAAGATATGATGGAACACTATGATTCTATTTTGAAATATGATGTAAAAGGTAAAAAGGTTGAAACTTTAATCGATGAATCAGAAAAATTGAGTATTCCTTCAATGCATTTTTTAAATGATGAAAAACTTATATTTACAGGTTCTGACATGAAAAAATATGGATTAAATGAAAATAGAAAATTCTATACACTTAAATTAAAAGATAAATCCTACAAATGTATTACACCAAATTTTGAATATTCTTTATGGAATTCTGTTGGTTCTGATGCAAGATTTGGTGGAGGAAAAGGTCAAGAAGTTTTTGACGGTAAACTATATTTTACTTCAACTAGAATTAAAGATAGTTTTTTACACAGTATCGATGAATATGGAAATATCGAAGAAGTTATTAAAAATGATGGAACTGTTGATGTGTTTGATATCTCTAAAAATGGGATTTACTTCATAGGATTCAGAGGATTAAGAATACCCGAAGTTTATTCTTATATAAACGGAACAGAAGAAAAAATCACATCATTTAACGATTGGTTAGTAGAAGAAAGAGATTTGTCAAAACCTGAACATTTTTCTTTTGAAAATTCTGATGGAGTTGAAATAGACGGTTGGGTTATGAAACCTGTTAATTATGAAAAAGGTAAAAAATATCCTACAATTTTAGATATTCACGGTGGCCCTAAAACTGCTTATGGAGATATCTATTACCATGAAATGCAATATTGGGCAAATGAAGGTTATGCTGTTATATTTTGTAACCCTCGTGGTAGTGACGGAAAAGATAATGAATTTGCAGATATAAGAGGCAAATTTGGAAAAGAAGATTTTAGAGACATTATGGAATTTGTCGACCAGGCTGTTGAAAAATATAAATTTATTAACGAAGATAAAATGGGAGTAACTGGTGGATCTTATGGGGGTTTTATGACTAACTGGATAATCGGAAATACCAATAGATTCAAGGCAGCTGCTTCTCAAAGAAGTATATCAAACTGGATATCAAAATCTATGGTTACAGATATTGGTTATTATTTTGTTCAAGATCAACAGGCAGGTAATGCATGGACTGATCCTGAAGGCCTTTGGGAACAATCACCATTGAAATATGCTAATAAAGCAAAAACCCCAACTCTTTTCATTCATAGTGACGAAGATTACAGATGTTATAAAGCCGAAGGTTATCAAATGTTTACAGCTTTAAAGTTGTTTGGAGTTGAAGCAAGGTTTGTATTATTTGATGGAGAAAATCATGAATTAAGCAGAAGTGGTAAGCCAAAACATAGAATTAGAAGGTTGAAAGAAATAACTCAATGGATGGATAAATATTTAAAATAAAATAAAAAAAGATGCAGATATTCAAATCTGCATCTTTTTTTATTTTGGGATTATTTTTAAGCGCTTTAAAATAATAATTAAAAAGCCTCACATTTCTTCATTTAATTTTTCAATTATTTGTAAAATTTCGCAGGGGTTATCCACTACATAATCAGCTTTTATGAGTTCTTCTTTTCCAAAACCATGAGTTACTCCAATTGAGATGTTCCCAGTGTTTTTAGCTGCCTCAAAATCAATATATCTATCACCAACAAAAACCAATCTATCTGCATTTTCATCTTTCATTATTTCTTTTAAATGGTCTTCTTTTGTTTTATCTTTCTCATATCCTTTTACTGATGAAAAATATTTTTTTAGATGGAAATGTTCTAATATAGTTTCAATATAATCGATTTTCCCATGGGAACAAATGCTAAGCTTATAGCCTTTTTCGTGAAGACTTTTGATCACATCTTCCATTTTGTCGTATAATTTTCCCTGTTCTTTTATGAATCTATCTTTGTGTGAGTATATTTCTTTTTTAATATCTTTTACTTCGTCTTCCTCGTATTCGTATAACAGTTCATTATAAAAGGCATCAGATTGAAGCCCTATTTTTTCTCTTATTTCATCTTCCCCTTTTTCTGGTAGGTCCATATTTCTAAGTGAATAATTTATCCCGTCAATAATGAAAGATTCGGTATCCAATATTGTGCCATCTAAATCGAAGACTATATTTTTAATCAAAAAACTCACTCCTTAAAATTCTACGCTTGATTATATTATAACATTAAATTGAGAGAGTGGGGGAAATCATATTTTTATTGTTTTTAGAGCTTTTTTAATTTCTGTATATGCATCTTTTGAATAAAACCATTGGTTTCTATAATTCAAACAGTTGCAGATAAAAATAGTTCCATCTTCCTTTATTTTTTTTCTGTAATGAACATGCCCCATGATAACGTACTTAACATTTTCTTTTTTATATAAATCATCATAATTTTTGGTTCCCAAATAGGCGTTAAAATATTCCCACATATCTCGGTTTTTCACTGTAAATTTCTCATGAGTCACAACATGAGTTACCAATATAATATTCTTGTCTTTTAAATCATCTATTTGTTGGTTTAATTTTTCTTTGAATTCATTTGTCACAGAAATATCGTCTTTTTGCCAGTTTACGTATTTTTTATCTTGCCAATGTCTGTTGAAATCATTTCCCGCAGATAGTTGTTCTAAACTATATTTTTCATGAGCAAAAGAGTAATCATACCAACCAACATCTCCGACGATTGCCCAATTTCCTATTATTACAGGACCATTGGATAAGTTTCCTTTAAACTCTTTCATCTTCAAATATATTTCATTTGTATTTTCAATGCCATTTTCTTTACTCCATAAATCATGATTCCCTGGCACAAATAATATCTTTGTTTTTGTGTTCTTTTCAAGAAAATATAATATTTCTAAACTTTTTCTATAATCGTCTGCTATGTCTCCAGCTATTATCAGGTAATCTGGCTTTTCTTCGTTCAAAACTTTTATAAGGGCATCTTCGATAGGATCAGATTCAACAAATTGTTTGTCTACGTGTATATCCGATAAAATGGAGATTTTCATTCTTCTTCTCCATCCAAATATAAAAAACATTTAACTTCATGTCCTTTGTTTATTTCATAATCCCCTGGAACTTCATTTTTACATTTATCTTTTACGAAATTACACCTTGTATGGAATTTGCAACCTTTTGGAGGGTTCGAAGGGTCTGGCATTTCTCCAGAAAGAATTATTCTTTTTGTACCTTCTTTGGTTATTTTTGGAATAGCAGAAAAAAGAGCCTTTGTATAGGGGTGTTTTGGTGAATGGTATATTTCGTCGGCTGTTGCAAGTTCAACGATTTCACCCATATACATTACAGCAATTCTATCACTTATATAGTGAACCACGTTTAAATTATGAGAAATGAATAAATATGTGAGGTCAAATTCTTTTTGTAATTTATTTAAAAGGTTCAAAATTTGAGATTGTACTGAAACGTCTAATGCAGAAACTGCTTCATCTAAAATTATAAAATCTGGATTAAGCATCAAAGCATGAATTATCATTATACGCTGTCTTTGACCACCAGATAATTCATGTGGATATCTTTTGTAATATTCTTCGTTAAACCCTACTTCTTTTAACATTGCTAAAACTTTTTCATACCTCTCTTTTTTATCTTTATATCCGTGAGCTTTTAAAGGTTCTTCCAATATCCAGCCTATTTTTTTCTTTGGATTTAAAGAACTATAAGGATCTTGAAAAACAATTTGAACATTGCTTCTAAATTTTTTTAATTCATCGCCTTTAATGTTTGTAACATCTTTGCCTTTGAATATGAGTTTCCCTTCATCTGGTTCATATAGTTTGATAAGGCTATAGCCTGTAGTTGTTTTTCCACAGCCTGACTCCCCAACTAAACCAAATGTTTCTCCTTTTTTGATTTTAAAGTTAATTCCGTTTACTGCCTTTAAAACATCTCTTTTTTTGAATAAACTTTTCTTAGGGGATTTAAAAAATTTTTTTAAATTTTCTACTTCGTATATGTATTCTGACATATTATCTACCTCTCAAGTAAGATGACATCTTGCAAAATGTTTATCACTTTTTTCTTCTAAAAGTGGTAATTTTTCTCTGCAAATTTCTTTTGCGATAGAGCATCTATCTACAAAAGGACAATAATCTATATGTGATTCTATTCTCGGAACAATACCGGGAATTGATTCTAATTCTTTACCTTTTTTTTCAGGAAGAGGGATGGATTGAAGCAATTTCAAAGTGTAAGGATGTTTTGGTTCTGAATACAGATCACCCCTTGAAGCAATTTCCACAATAAATCCAGCATACATTACTATAACCCTGTCTGCAATATCGTTAATCACGCCAAGATCATGAGATATAAATAAAATGGAAGATTTTTCCTCTTCGTTTATTTTTTTTAGGAGTTCCAAGATTTGAGATTGTATAGTCACATCCAGTGCTGTTGTCGGTTCATCAGCGATGATAAGATCTGGATGATTTGCTATTGCAATACCTATCATCACTCTTTGCCTTTGACCACCAGAAAGTTCGTGAGGGTATTTACTATATATTGTTTCTGGATTTGGCAATCCTACATTTTTAATTATTTTCAAAACTCTACTTTTAAGATCTTTTTTGTCTATTTTATTGTGGAGCTTTATTGCTTCGCCTATTTGATTTCCGCATTTCCATAAGGGATTTAAAGATGTCATAGGTTCTTGGAAAATCATAGAAATTTCCTTTCCCCTAATTTTTCTTTTTTCATCCTCTTTTATATTTAAAATGTCTTTTCCATTGTAATGAATTTTTCCAGAATTTATGTTGGCACTATTAGGCAAAAGACCTATTATACCTAAAGAAGTTACTGTTTTACCACATCCAGATTCACCAACTAAGCCCACGATTTCACTTTTACCTATATCAAAAGAAACATCGTTAACTGCGATAATTTTTTTCTTTTCATTTTCAAAACTAATTGTAAGATTTTCGATAGAAAATAAACTATTTGACATTTATATCCCTCAATTCCTATTGTCTGAAAATTCTCTAAGACCATCTCCGAGAAAATTGAAACCCAAAACAGTTAAAGTAATCATAATTCCAGGCGCCAGAGCATACCACGGAGCTGTAGTTAAATAAACCTGAGATTCGTTTAACATCCTTCCCCAGCTTGGATATGGAGGTTGTACACCCAATCCCAAATAGCTTAAAGCTGCTTCAGAAAGAACAGCTGTCGCAAACCCCAAAGAAGAAGCAACAATAATGGGAGATAAAACATTTGGTAAAATATGAAAAAATATTATTCTTGAAGATGAAGCGCCTGCGACTATTCCTGTTTTAACGTAATCAAACTGTTTATGCTGCATGAAACTACCTCTTACAATTCTTGCAAAATTTGGAATAGCCATGATTCCTATGGCTATTATAGTGTTGGTAATACCAACTCCAAAAATAGCAACGAACATCAAGGCAAAAAGAATTCCTGGAAAAGCTATCATGGCATCCATAATTCTCATTATTATCTCGTCAACAATACCTCCGAAATAACCTGATACGGCGCCCAACATAACACCAAAAAATAGCCCAATTCCCACAGAAAGTCCACCAACAAAAAAAGCAGTTTGAGAGCCAGTCATAATTCTGCTGAATATGTCTCTCCCAAAGTTGTCTGTTCCCATAATGTGTTGCAAAGAAGGACCTTTTAATTTGTTTAAAATATCCATTTGTGTAACTTCATATGGAGTGTACACAAGACTTATTAACATTAATATAAACAAGAATAAAACTATGAAAAAACCTATTCTAAAATTTATGCTTTTTTTCATGTAAAAATCCCCTTAAGTATATTTAATTCTTGGATCTATGAGTTTGTATATAATGTCTATCAAGAAATTTATTATAACAATCAATACTGAAAAGTAGAGTATCATGCCTTGAACTAATGGAAGGTCTCTTGTAGAAATTGCGTTGATTAACAGCCTTCCAAGGCCAGGTAAACTAAATACCTGCTCTATTATAATGCTTCCTGCTAATATTTTTGCAGCAATCATACCAAAAACAGTCACGACTGGTATAAGGGCATTTCTCAAGATATGTCTGGTCAAAACATAACCAGGTTTAGCTCCTTTTGATAAAGCAGTTCGGGTATAATCTTGATTTTTTTGTTCTAAAATGGTGTTTCTAAGATACCTCACAATTACCGCTATATTAGGTATTGCTATGGCTAAACTGGGTAAAATCAGAGATTTAAAAGCTTCAAAAGCATTTTCAGACCAAGGAGTATAAGCTCCTGGAGTGATCCAATTTAGTATTAGCCCAAATAGATACATGAGCAATATTCCAGTCCAAAAAGAAGGTATAGCCATACTAACTTGAGTTAAAAAGTTTATAAAAAAACCAGAAGCCTTTTTATCGTATTTTGCTGAAAGAATTCCTATAGGAATGCCAAATATAATTACCAATAACATGGAGATTATTGACAAAGAAAAAGTAACCGGTAATCTCGATAATATCATTTCTCCAACATCTCTATCATATCTTATTGAATTGCCAAGGTCACCTTTAAAAATACCAGTCAACCAGGAGAAATATCTCCTGATGACTGGTTGATCTAAATTTAATTCATTTGTCAATGCATCTATTTGAGCCTGGTCAGCATCCACTCCTAATTTTGAAAGGACAGGATCTCCAGGTATAATTTGAAAAGCAAAAAATGTTATAAGGCTTACTATGAAAATTGTTACAACCATGGTGAAAGTTCTTCTAATATAGTATAACAAATGGAATCACCCTTATTTTACATAATGTATAACTGCCATGTCCTGAATGTATAATGGATATAAAGTGTATCCTGCTAAATTGTTTTGTAATGCTACTATGAAGTTTGGATCCATTAAAAATATAGCTGGTAAATCTTCGGATAATATAACCTGGGCTTGTTTGTATAATTCTATACTTTTTTCTGTATCTGTTTCTTTTACAGCAGCTTTTAATAATCGATCGTATTCAGGGTTGTTATAATTAAGGAAGTTTCTTGAATAATCACTTATGTACCTTTTCAAAATGTCGTATGCACTAAGCTTACCTGTAAAACCGATTATGGTTGAGTCAAAATCTCTTCCAGCATAAACTCTATCTAACCAAACTCCCCATTCTATCTGTTCTATTTTAGCTTTTATACCAATTTGCTTTAACATTTCTACGATTACTTGGGCAGTATCAACATGGAATTTGTAGTTTGAAGGAACAGTTATAGTAGTTTCAAATCCATTTGGATATCCTGCTTCTTCTAACAACTCAACGGCTTTTTCAATGTTTACAGAATATTTGTCAGCCAAACCTTCTTTAAAATATTTTCCCATTACAGGAGACATGTTAGAACCTAACTTAGTACCGTAACCATCTGCAACAGCTTGGATTAAAAGGTCTTTGTCTATTGCATAACTCATAGCCCTTCTCACTCTGACATCATCAAAAGGTTCTCTATTTAAATTTAGTGCCAATATTTGTATCAAATTTTGTTCTCCACTTATTATATAGCCATTATTTCCTATTAGGTTTATATACTGAGCTCCAAGTCTTGGGATCATGTCTATTTCTCCAGCTTGAAAAGCTATCAAAGAAGCTTGTGGATCAGTTATTATTCTGAATTCTACTTTATCTAAATAAGGTAATTTTTCGTCCCAATATTTATCAAATTTTTCTATTACTATTCTCTGGCCTGGTAAGTATTCAACAAATTTAAAAGGCCCAGTTCCTATAGGATTTATATTGTGTTGCCCATCGTTTGATTTTGGTAAAATAGACTCTGTAAAATTGAATAAAAATGTTGTATCTGTTTCTTTTAGTTCAAATCTTATCTTATTTGGTTGTATAATTTTAACACTTTCTACACTACCTTCAAAGTCAGATGAAAGAGCTTCTCCATTTACACCCATAAGTCTTTCGTAGGAATATTTTATGTCTTCTAAAGTAACTTTTTCCCCGTTGTGGAAGTAAACATCATCCCTAATTTCAAAAGTATATGTTAGCCCATCATCCGATACTTCATAGCCTTTAGCTACTGCTGGTCTTGCTCCTCCGTTTGAATCTGGTTTTAAAAGACCTTCAAAAACATTGAACATTATTTCATATGTTCCTGAAGCAGCTGCCCTGTGAGGATCTAAATAATCTGGGTCTTGAGGAATAGCGACAACTACCTCTCCTCCATATATTGCTTCACCTTTTGGTTCATTTGCTGAAAAGATGCTGATACTTAAAATCATAATTAGTCCAAACAAGAGAATCGTTTTGATTTTTTTCATTTTAACCCTCCTAATCAGAGTTTTATAGTTTTATTTTCCTCTGCCAAAATAATTTCTTTTTTGAAATATTTGGATGCTTGTTTTTTAAGCAGTTCAATAACCCCAAAATGTGGAAAGTGAGTGAGAAGAAGTTTCTTCACGTTTGCTTCATTGGCCAATTTACCAGCTTCTCCAGCAGTCAAATGGCCTTCTACTTTTCCCTTCATTCCATCAAAAAGGCTTGCTTCACAAATCAATAAATCTGCGTTTTTAGAAAAGTCTACCAATTCGTCCGACCATGCGGTATCTCCTGTATAAACTATACTTTTACCAATCTTTTTAACTTTTACGGCATAAGAATCTATAACATGGTTTGTTTTCAAAAAAGTGGTTATAAAACCGTTTATATCAAAAATCGGCCCTTGATTGTACATAATATTTTTTGTAAACGTCTTATAATCCATAGTATCAGAATAATTAGGATCGTAAGGTGTATATATGTTTATAGGCTCTTTTCTTTTTCCAATATTTTGCTGGATCATTGAATTAAACTGAAGAGGATAAATATCCACAAAATGGTCATAATGAAAGTGACTTATTATAATATCGTTTATTTTGTTTATGTTTTCATACTTTGTTAATTTTGAAAGGGCTCCTGAGCCAATATCTAAGACTATTTTCGATTCTTCATCAGAAATTACATAGCAGGAAGTTGCTGAATCAGGTTCTGGGTATGCACCCCAATAACCGATTACTTTTAAATTCACTTAAATCACCTTCTCTTATATATATTATGTAATATTAATAATAATTAAACATTAACATTTATTAAAGACTTTTAATGAATGAATATTTTTATTAAAGTGAGAGATGATTCATATTAAAAAATACCAAGGATAAAAATCCTTGGTATTATGAATTAATAGTTATTTAATCTAAAAATTTTTGTATTTCAACAGTGTGGCTAAATCAATGAACCCGTTAAAGATATATTTTACCTCCAGTCTTGAGCTGTTATTATTACATTCTGTATTTTTGGAAAAATATTCAAACCATCGTATTTAAGGTACATACCGTTTTCAGAATTAAACCAATATTCACCCTTCCAAAAAATGGACATAAACCCTGTCAACCTTGTGTTAAGAAGAAATGTGTCATAAGTTTTTTCATTTATGGTTATTTTTTCTTTTGATATTTTTTCAACCTTCATCTTACTCATCGAAAGGTCAAATGGGTTGAATACCCAATATTGCCTTGTTTTATCATCCGAAAAGATAAAATCAGTGAAGGAAAAAACGAACAATTGGTACCATGGATCATCATCTATCTTTAATTTTTTTTGAACTTCTTCCCCTTCGGAAGTTCCAGAAAGCTCTATAAAATTCCCTTTTCTGATTAAATTTAGATTTGTATTATCCGATTCATAATTCATTTTGATGGTCTTTAAACTTTTGTCTGTTTCAATTGTTGTAATATCGTTTATACTTTCCCACTGAACTTTCATAGGTATAAAGTTAATTATTTTTAATTTAGAATCGTTCACGTACTCTCCGTAATTTTCTTTATAGTTTATTTCTTCTATACCTTGTTTGAAAAAAGGTGTAGAATATGTAATTACAGTTAAAAACATTAATATTATTATTAAAATAGAATTTTTCAAAGCCAACACTCCCTCGAGCTAATTATATAATTAAAAGTTATCTTTTCAAAATATATTATTTAATAGTTAAAATAAATTTAAAATCTAAACTATGTTATAATTTAGAAAAGAATGATAATGGGGGATTACTATGAATTTAAAGATAAAAAATATAATATTATTCATTATCTCAATATTAACTTTTTATTTTCTTGATATGGATTTTTCGAGTATAAATCCAATGGATGCGTTTTTAGTAATTTCTATAACCTATTTTGCAGACAATTTAAAAATATATTGGTTGAAAAATAAAAGACTCGTCAGCAATACAGTTGCTTTTGTATTTTCTTTTGCTTTAGGGCCTGAATACATCCTTTTATCAACTTTAGTGATAATATTTAGCAAAAATAAAAACAAGTCTTTCACAAGGAAGGCTTATAGAGTTCTTGTTTATGGAGCTACCTATTCATTAGCGGCATTTGTTTCTTATGGGTTTTCTCCATTGCTTGCTTTATTTTTGTTCATTACCATATCGAAAATTATTAACTCTATTATAGTAGATGGTGTAAAAGGGTTTTCACTAAAAATATTTGCTTTTGAATATTTTTATTTTTTAACTTTAATCCCATATACCTACCTTTTCTTATACTTTAACGAATCACCTTTTAGGTATATGTTTGTTTTAGTCAACATAGTTTTTTTAATATTGTACTATTTCATAATCAAATCAAACAATGAAAAAAATAGAGAAATTCTAAAAAGTGAGCGGTTAAAAAAATTCAACGAAATAACCGTTGAATTGAGCAATATTATTAAAGAATTTTCTTTGAAAAGTTCTAATTTAAAGATATTAGATGAAACTTCAGAGATAATACATAAAAAACTGGGTTATTCTCATGTTTTGATTAGTTTGTTTGATTTTGGTAAAGGTATCATAAAAAGAGTGGGTCAAAAAGGTATAAATGAAGATATCTATGAGAAAATAAAAAATCAAAATGTACCAATTAAATCTATAACAAGGTTTTTTAATGAAAAGTATAGATATAGAGAAACATACTTTGTCCCGAGGGCAGATAAACTAAATTCTGATTATCTTTATCAACTGAGGGATAACGTAGAAGTTACATCTTTAGAAGAAGACATAAATAAATGGCATCCTAATGATTTATTATTAGTTGCTTTAAGAGATGGTAAAAATAATCTGATAGGATATATATCTGTAGATGAACCTGAAAACAATTTGAGACCGTCTAAAGAAGAATTGAATATTTTGTCTGTTTTTGGTCAAATGGTCTCTCTTACTCTTGAACATTCGCAGAAGTTTTCGGAAATCAAGAATATAGCTGAAAGAGATGGGCTAACAGGTTTATACAACCATTCAAAACTTTTTGCTGATTTAGAAGCTTTTAAAAATCAAAAAGAGCAATTTTGCTTGGCGTTTTTTGATTTAGATAATTTTAAGCAGATTAATGATTCATTGGGGCATTTTGGTGGTGACAAGATACTTAAAAAGGTTGCAGAAGTTTTTTTAATGCACATTAGAGATGATGACTTAGTCTATAGGTATGGAGGAGATGAATTTGTAATTATATTTAGAAATATTTCCAAAGATTCCGCTTTGAAGATAATAAAAAGATTTTATAGTTACATAAAACAAATACATAAATCATTATCTTTTAGTGCGGGAGTATCTTGTTCCAATGATTACGAAGATTTTCGTGAGTTATTAAAGAGTGCTGATAGAAAAGCTTATATTTCAAAAAATAATGGTAAAGGTAAAATAATTTCTGAGGAGTGATAGCATTTGAGAGTTAAGAGCATCATTTATGCTGGTATGATGATAGCCCTTGTTTTTGTGGCTACATTTGTTATTAAAATTCCAATTCCTTTTACTCAAGGATACATTCATGCAGGCGATGCAATGATTTTTTTAGCCTCTATTTTATTTGGGCCACTTATCGGAGGCTTGGCAGGTGGAATAGGTTCTGCAATGGCTGATTTGTTTGGTGGTTATGCAATTTGGGCCCTTCCAACTCTTATAATAAAATTTTTTATGGGGTATCTTGTGGGTTTTTTTGGATACAAGACAGAGAAAAGAAAGAAATCAAAAAAATTCTACATTAGCTTATCAGGAGTGGCTATTTGGGCTATTTTTGGAATTTGGGTTAGTAATACTCTTAACAATTTATTAGTTGATATTCAAGACAAAGAAAGAGCTACAGAATTAATGAAACAGATGCAAGTAACTACGCAAGATGCTTTAGTTTCAACGATATCAAATGTACAAACAACAATAATTGTTGCTTCAATTATCATTCCTTTGATAATTTTATTTTTAAGTTTACTGTTGAAAAACAAAGACAAATACCTGTTTTCTTTTTCCACTTTAATTGGAATGACTTTATCGGGGTTATGGATGATTATAACTTACTTTTTTACAGAAATATTGATTTATGGAAATGTGATATTACCTATTTTTGGTATTCCATGGAACATTGTTCAATTTGGTGGAGGGCTTGTAATAGCGTATATAATAATCTTTTCATTGAAAAGGTTAAAAATTTTCAAAAATGAAGAAAATACGCAATAATAATTTGGAGGATTTTTAGGAATGAAAAGAATTTTCTTTTTCTCAGTTATAGTTTTATTAATAATAATTTTTTTAGGATTTGCTTTTGATTTAATAGGTGTTACTAAACATTTTGGGGAAAATATATTTTATGTAGGTAATCAAAAAATTGCAATTGAAAATCATATAGAAAAAGAATATAAAAAAATAATTGAAGAATACAATAAAAATTATAAAAACGATAACTTATCTTTTTTTAACTTTTTTGTTGATACCATTGAAGAATCGTATGTTTTTTTAGACGAAAAAGAAAATATAAAAGGTTTTTCTTTTGAGGAATTGAAAAACTTTTACAAAAGCAAAGTATCACTATCTAATTCAAATGAGGAGTTCGATTATTTAGTGTTTGAGATGCAGTCTATTTTGAACGATCCAAATCTAAGAGTTACCGGAATAATGAAAGATATAAAAACAATTCCTATTAATTTTGATTTTACAAATAAAGGTTTGTATGTAAATTCTTTCAACATAAGTTACTTTTTAGAAAATGCGTCTGCTTTTGATATTAGAGAAGGGCTAAAAATAAAATCTATAGATGGTGATGATGCTTTAGAGATATATGAAAAAGTCAAAAATATGACCTTTTATAAGAATTTGAATTCTCAAGAATTTGAAAACATATTTTTTGCATCTTATTATAACTATTTTAGAAAAAAAGAAGGGTTTACTGAAATAACGTTTACCGATACAGTAAATGAATACACTCTAAATATAGAATTTAGTCCATACAATGAAATTTATAATATGGGGAATTTTATAACAGAAGAAAGAAAGAATATAAAAGGAATAGAATCGAAGATAATTGGAGAAAATATAGGGTATCTAAAAATAGATTCATTAGATTTTGCCAATTTCCAAGAAACTTTATCCAAAGAAATGGAGAAGATAGCCTTAACAAAAATTTTAATAGTAGATATGAGGAACATTACTGGAGAAAACATGTCGAATGTGAAATATTTTTTGAGCTATTTTGAAAATGATGCTATATTTGCTTATTCCGAACAGAGTGTGAACCACCATCTTTCAGTGATTTCTAATAAATCACTGGAGGAAAGAGAGGGGTTGACCCCTTTGAAAACTTTTAACAGCACAAAAAAATATAATAAAGAGCTGATCTTTATTGTAGATGAAACACATAACAACCATAAAAATCTTATGATTTCTTATTTTTCGGAGCTGAATTACACCCATTTTATTGGCGAGAATTTTGTACTCCATGATTCTGAATCTATGAATATAGAAACACCTTGGGGTTATAATTTTTTGATGCCTTATTTACTATACTATGATGTAAATAAGAAACTTATAGAAGGCGAAAAATTTGAAGTAGATGTTGTAATTCCTTTTGTTAATACACAAATCATAGGTGAAGATTTTTATATAGAAACAGCGTTTAATTATGCTTTAACCTTAATAGAGTAAAAAAATCCTCCTTTAAGGAGGATTTTTTAGTTTAAGATGCTTTTTGAGTTAATTCAGACAATTCATTTTTATATGTTTTCAATACTATTTTTTCAATAATTTAATCAAGCTAATAGCCTATATATAGTTATTAGGAAATATACATAAAAAAATTGTTTAAAATCATGATAAAATAGGTAGAGGAGGGATAAAAATGAATTTAGAATTAATCATTTTAACTGGTATTTTCTTTGTTTTGCTTATAATTCTTTTTGTATCTATGATGATTTTGAGTAATTTTAAAAAAGGTATAACAAAATACCCTTTGTTCTTTTATGATAGAGTTTTTTATAGTGAAACTGAAAATACACCTCCAAAAGAATCACTTTATTTTGCAAATTTGGGGAATGAAATGTTATACAATGTTTTGCTTTTTTATAAAGTGGAAGGTAAGATAAGATACTCTTTTAAAAGGGTTGTTCCAACAGTTATAACAAAAGAAAACGTAAAATCATCTATGGAAAAAAGAGTTATATATGCAACAGATAAAAACAGTATGAATTGGCTTGATGAACAGATATCCAACTATGCCTATCCCTCCGAAACACAAAATATAAACGATTTTTTGACTATAATGAAAAAAATATACGGTAAGAGCTATTTTAAAAAACTAAATATTGAAGAAGATCTTGTTTATGCAGTGTTTACCAATACTGAGGACGATATTTTTCTGTTGAGCAAAAGCATTAAAGATAGAACAGGAAAAACAATCAAGATAAAAGATATAAAATGAGGTAGCCTTGGCTACCTCATTTGTTTAGTGTGAAGTTTATAAATTGTGTTTATTATTATCCTCAAGCGCTTTTATCCAGCAAAATTAAATTCTCCAATATTTTTTCATTAAATTATAATACTATTAAATTACCTCTGTTATAATTTATACGACTAAAATCATAAAGGAGAGTTTTATATGGAGAACGGATTAATCAAGATGTGGAAAGCAGTTTTAATTTTGGTTTTAACCGCATTTTTAGCTGTAGGTGTTTTGAATATAATGGCTGGGCAGATTCTTTTTTCTTTTGTTTTTATTTCCAGCTCAGTCATAATTTTTTATGCACTTTTTATGCTTTTTACTGAAAGACTCCCTATGCTTAGTTCTGCAGAAAGCAACCCTTTGTTTTTTGGATTGACTTTTATTATCATGATTTTAGGGGCTAATTTATTTTTCCTTGGATTTGCTTATACATGGTTAATATGGATAGCTGGAATTATAAGTTTTTTGTATACAATTTTAAAAAAGTGAGCTTTTTTAAAAAGCTCACATTAATTCATATGATGAAATCATTACAGGCATTTTCAAATGATTTAAAACCTTCTCCAATAAAACACCTTCTATTTGAGGATAATCGTGTCCATAGCTTTGCCTAATTGCAGCTGTGATGAAATTTACCCCTCTGTCTATAGCAATTGGTAAAGAGTCTCCGCTCAACAAACTACCAACTAAAACACTTGTAAACATATCACCAGTTCCGGGGTAAAATGCAGGTATATACTCACAGCTTACTTTCCAATATTTATTATCTTTTTTATTGTAAGCCACTACCGCAGTTTCTTTTGTTTCATCTTTTTCAGGAACACTTGTCATAACTACAATATCTGGACCCATATCAGATAGTTCTTTTAACCACTTTTTGATCTCTTCTTTCGTAATTTCAAGATTGTATTCCTTTCCCAATAAGTAACTCGCTTCTGTATAGTTGGGGGTTATTATATCTGCATTTTTTATAAAACTTTTCATACTTTCGACCATTTTCTTGTTCATCGTATCATAAAGCTTGCCGTTATCAGCCATAACAGGGTCAATAACAACCAAAGTATCATCGTCTTTAAAGTCCTTAATAAACTTTGTTATTATTTCTATTTGTTTTACTGAACCCAAAAATCCCGAATAAATAGAATCAAATTTCAAATTTAATTTTTTCCAGTGTTCTATGTAAGCCGGCATGGAATCTGTTAAATCCACAAACGTGTATCCATCATATTCTGTGTGAGTTGATAAAACTGCCGTTGGAATAGCACAAACTTGAATTTCCATAGTAGATAGAATTGGAGTTACAACTGATAAAGAAGCCCTTCCAAAACCTGATAAATCGTGTATAGCGGCTACTCTTTTTATTTTTCTATTCATATTAAGACCTTCCTTTTGAAAACGATATTTTGAACAAATACATTATATAATATTTTATTTAAAAAGAAAAATATAGAGTTAACTCCATTTCAAAATAAAACTTAATGTTTCTAAATATTTTCATATAAATACTAAACACTTCAGAAGTATTATATAGATAGATTATGTATGGAGGCTGTTATGATAAATTTCATTTTAATTATTTTTTTTATAGTAGTTTTAATTTTAACCATATTTTTGTTTATATCAAGAAGTAAAATACAAAAACAAGCGAGGGATTTGAGGTATAAGATAAAAGAGATCAAAAGCCACGAAGAAGAACTGGAAGAAATGAACAAGGACTTGGAGGAGTATTCCCAAGAAAACAATCAACTCAGTGAAAAGCTATATCTTCTAATAAACATCCTTTCAGATTTGAATAACAAGAATTTGTCTGTGAATAAGTATTATGATAAGTTGCTAAAAACTATTTTGTTTTTAGTTCCTGAAGCAAAATATGGAAGTGTTTCAATAAGTGATGAAAAAGGATGGAGATTTTTATCAACAGTTGGGCACGATATTGAATACTTGAATAAATTAGACTTGAAAGCAAGTAACAAAATAATTTCTAATGAAGTTAAAATATATGATAATTTGCTTGATAGACTGGGGAAATTCATGGACCGAGAAACACAAAAGAAGTTTGGATTTGGTACGAAACCGATTAAGAGCTCTTTGATTGGGTCAATAGATATAGAAGATGAAATAAACCTTTCTATAAGTATTGATATTCCGTATTTTTCTAAAGAAAATTTTGATAATAACTCAAAAAAAATATTGGAATCTTTTTTGAATTTGGCGTCTTCGTATTTAAATCAAAAACTTGAAGGAGATAAACTAAAAAGAGCATATATTAAGTTCACCAATAAGTTAGCTATGATTGCCGAAGGATATGACGACATAACGGGGACTCATATATATAGAGTTGGTAAATTATCAAAACTTTTGGCTAAAAATATGGACATACCAGAAGAAAAAATCGAAGAAATAGAGGTTTTTGCACCACTTCACGATATAGGGAAAATATTTGTTCCCCCAGAAATCTTGAAAAAGCCTGGGAAATTAACTGAAGAAGAGTTTGAAGAGATGAAAAAACATACCATTATGTCCAAAAAACTTCTTGATTCAAAATATTTTAAAACTGCTCAAAATATTGCAATGTATCATCATGAAAAATACGATGGGAGTGGATATCCTTTTGGGCTAAAAGGAGAAGAAATCCCAATAGAAGCCCAAATTGTTTCAATTATTGATGTTTATGATGCGTTAAGGAGTAAAAGGCCTTACAAAGATGGTTTCTCCCATGAAAAAACCATGAAAATTATTACAAATGGCGATAATAGAACAAAAACCTCACACTTTTCACCAGAAATTTTAGAAGCGTTTTTAAAAGTGGAAAAAGAAATAGAAAATAAATGGGGAATATTATAGGAAGTGTTTAAATGGGAAAAAATAATTTCAATAAACCTAAATATATTATTGTGTATGGTTTTATTGTGTTATTGATAATAAATCTTTTTTTTATCTATACATATAATTACTATAAAGATGAGAAAATACAGATGAAGAAAGATGAATACACGATGTATGTTGAAGTATTTGAAAATAAATTAGAGTTTTTTTTCGAGGATACTTTAAATAAATTAGAAGAATTAAAAATAGAAAAGTTATTATCTGGTGAAGAAACTATAAGATTACAAAATACAAATTTTACTTCTTTAATAATAGATAGACAAGGTTTAGTTATTAGCAGCAACGATAAAGACTATATAGATAGAAGTTATTCTACATACAATTTTTTTAAAAATACCCTTAGAAACAATACAGATGTTTCCAGGATATCTTTTTTAAAAGAAGAAGAAGGGTATATATTTTTTTCAAAATTAAAAAAATATAAAGAAAAAGAATTTGTTGTTTCTCTATTATTCAAAGAGGATGTTTTACTTGATTTTGTTTCCAATAAAGATGAATTAGTATTAATTTCTGAAGATGGGAAATACATAGTAAGACCAAATTATTTGACAGAATTCATAAAAGCAGTAGATACACACGATGAATTCTACAAAAAAGTGATGGGCAACGATGGGTACATATTTGAAAAGTTTAAAAAAGCAAAGTATGACACAATGATAGGGCTTGGTAAAAAAGTTAAATTCAGTAATTATAGTGTGAATATAATTTATCAAAATTACGAAGAAAAAATAGTCGAAGGTGATAAAAATTATTTAGAAATTTTGTTTTTTTCTCTTATAATAATAAATTTATTTCTTATTATTTTGATTTTTAATATATATAAAAATACTAAAAATGCCCTTGTTGTGAGGCAAAAATTGAAAAATGAATACATTTTTTCAAAAACGATTTTAGACACTATCGAGAGTATAGTTTTAATCACGGATAAAAAAGATAATATAAAAAGTGTAAACAAGGCTTTTGAAAAAATAGTGGGATATACTCAAGAAGAGGTTTACGGGAAAAATATCAACCGCTTTTTGTACAGTCTCAACAGTAAAAAAGTTTATTCTAATTCGGAAAAATTAATAGAAGTTTCTTGGATAACAAAGAATAAAAAAGAATTGCACACCACTTTAAACAAATCATATCTTTATGATTCAAATGATAAAATTTATAACATCATATATTCGGGATTGGATACAACAAAACAAATAAAATATGAAAAAATATTGAAAGAAAAGGCAACAAAAGATCAAATGACTGGTTTATTTAATAGAAACTCTGGAATAGATTATTTGAAAACATTAATAAAAGAAAACTCTGTTGATAACCATATTTCTATTGCTTATATAGATTTAGATAATTTGAAATTGATAAATGATAAATATGGCCACAATGTTGGTGATTCGTATATTGTAACCATATCTGAGATTCTAAAAACATCGATAAGAGAAAACGATTATGCAGTGCGTATGGGAGGAGACGAATTTATGCTTATTCTTCCTTCATGCGGGTATGAAGATGCAGAAAATATTGTTTTTAAAAAAATAAGAAATAATATATCAATTAAAAACAGGGAATTATCAGCTGAGAATAAACCTGCAATAAATATAAGTTATGGAATAAGCGAATATAAAGATAAATTATACAAAAACATAGATAGTTTTATAAGTAGTGCAGATGAAAAAATGTATAAAAATAAAAAGATGAAGAAAAATTAATTTAGGAGGATTATCATTGAAAAAACTCAGTCAAAAGATCACCATAATTTTTTCTTTAGTTTTGGTAATATTTTTTGTATTTATTTTCGTAATTACAAACTCTCAAAATACGAGCATAGCCACAAATTTGATACAATCTCTTAGTCAAGAAGTTATTAAATCAAGATCTGAGCAAATATCAACCTATCTTGAGGGAGTAAAAACAGATTTAAGAAAATATGTTGATGCAAGTTGGTTGATGCAGGATGCAGCAATTTTAGAAGATTGGGGAATGATAGAATACGAGTTTGAAGAAACATTGAAAAATAACGAAGAAAGATTTTATGATGTTTTCATTACGGGAAAGGATAAAGAGGGTTGGTCAGTAATTGATGGAGAAAAAGATTATTCTGATAAACCTTTTTATAAGAGTATCGTTGAGCAGGGGAAAGACTTTTATATTAGTGATCTCACAAAAAATGAGAGGAACGAGGAAGGTTTTTACGTTGTACTGAGTTTAAATGATGTTCAAGAGGGAACAAAAAAATTGTTGGGGTCTTATGGTGTTTTTATTAAATTTGATCCTATAGAAAATATATTAAAAGAAATTAGTATAGATGGAGAAGGTTTTGGCACAATAATAAATAAAAATGGTGAAATGATGTACACTGAATCGGAAGAGACAATAGATTTTGATGCCAAAACTCTGGATCAAATTTATAAAACAGATTATGATTTAGCATATTCCGGAGAAAAAGTTTTGATACATGGAAGTATAAACAATACACCAAATTGGAAGTTAATACTTATTATGGATAAAAATATATTGTTTAGAGGTGTAAATGATTTAACCAACATATTAATGTACACATTTTTCTTTGCTATTATATTATTCATATTTATTTCCGTTATAGTTAGTGGGGTTATTTCTGCTCCCCTTAGAACAATATCAAAAAGTATCCATGAATTTAAAAATGGTAATTTAAGAACTAATTTTTTGGTAAAATCAAAAGATGAAATTGGAAAAATTGCAGTTGAATTACAAGATATGGGGAGAAATTTATCAGAAAATATGAAACAAATAAAAACCATATCAAATGAGATAAAAGGTAATTCGAGTGATTTTCACAATATTTCTAAGACATTGACATCAAATTCCTCTACGATAAGTGAAGAATCGGAGAATATAAGTGGGAAAATATCAAATTTTAAGATTTCTATAGATGAATTAAAAGAAAATTCTTACGATATTTTAAAAACCTCTAATGAGTTGCAGAGCTTTTCAAAAGATTTAAAAGATTATTCAGAAAAAGTAGGAGAACTATCGGATAAAGGAGAATTAAATTTAAAAGAAACTGCCAGTATCTCTCAAGAGGCTGTAAAAGATATAAAGGTAACTTCTGAGTCTGTTAATGAGTTAATAAAACATGCTTTAGAAATTGAAAAAATCTTAAATACTATAAATACAATTACCGAGCAAACTAATTTGTTATCACTGAATGCTTCTATTGAAGCTGCCAGAGCTGGAGAAGCGGGAAAAGGATTTTCAGTAGTTGCCGGTGAAATAAGAAAACTCGCCGATCAAAGTAAAAATGCTACAGAAGAAATTTCGAATATCTTGAAAGATGTAAAAAATTATTCAGAGGATTCAAAGATAGCCACTCAAAAATCTCAAAAGGCTATACAACATTCTTCAGACAATTTAGATAAAGCACAAAGACATTTTAAAGAAATATCTTCAGAAGTCAAGTTTTTGGATAATATGATATCTAAGATGAAAGATATATCAGTTTCTCAAAACGATAAATCCATATCATTGAAAAATATCTCCGAAAAGATATACGAAGAAACAGATTATCTAAAAAAAGAAATCGATAATATCCATGAAATTTCAAAAGATGAAAGAAATCTTTCATATAAAATCAATAAAGATAGCTCGAAGTTATTGGAAATATCAAAAAAATTAAAGGATATCACAGATATTTATAAAATATAAAAAAAGCGGCCCAAAATTTTTGGGCCGATGTTTTTTTAAATATCTACTCCAAAAAAGATTCTTACAAGATAACCAACTAAGAATGAGAATACTGCAACCCCCATACTTATTGCAAACATTTCTAAGAATCTTTTTTTAAAAGAAAGATCTTTTGCAATTGCTATATAAAAATTAAAAAATACAATTACAAGTACTGCAACAGCTAAGGTTACTATGAGAGAAATGAAGTATTGACTAATTAACAAATAAGGTAACACCAAGAGAGTAACTGTCACAATATAAGCTAATCCGGTATATAAAGAAGATTTAAGAGCATCTTCATCACCGTCAGATTTTTTTGCTAAGTATTCTGAAGCAGCCATTGAAAAAGAGGCAGCTATACCAGTGATTAGACCAGAAATAGCTATTAAATTTGTATTTCTCAATGCAAATGTTAAACCGGCTAAAGTGCCTGTTAATTCTACTAATGCATCGTTTAATCCCAAGACAACTGAGCCAACATAATTTAATCTATCATCATCTATCATTGCTATAAGTTTACTTTCATGATCGTATTCATCACTAATAATCTCTTTTACGCCTTCTATTTTGTTTGTTATGTCTCCATAAACATCTTGTGCTTGTTCTTCTCCCTTTTCTAAGAGTTTAATTCCAAAGACTAAACCAAAAACAACACTGATAAAATAAAATAAATAAACTTTAAAATAATTAGGAGAAATTTTTTTACCAGATACATCCTCCCAAAAATCGTAATGTTTCTTTTCATCATCTGCGATATCAGAAAGAACTTGTTTATTATTTTCATCTTTTACTCTTTTTGATAATTTTTCATAAATACGGCATTCTGTAATTTCATCTTTTTGGAATTGATGGATCTTTTTATAATCGCTTTTAGTTAATTCCATTTTTTTTGCCCCTCCACTATTTTTTCGATATAAATTTGTTGCCTTTTATATAAAATCTCCATAATTTATTTGCGTATTCTCCGGCATAATCTATGTTTATTCTTTTTGAAGCAACTATTTCGTGATTTGATAAGTTATCTTGTATATAAAGAACACTATTATTTAAAAGGTCTATACCATCTAAGGATGTATCGATATCAAGTGCTTGACATAATTTTCCAGGACCGTTTGTGAGGTCTTCGACCTTATTTGATTTAATTTTTCTATTCATCCTAATATATTCGATTTCGTTTAAAGGCTCTACAGCTCTAATCAAAACAGCTTCTGGTTTATCTTTTTCAGAGCAAACAATGTTTAAGCAATTGTACATCCCATAGATTAGGTAGATGTATGCGTGCCCACCTTCTTTAAACATAGTTTCTGTTCTTTTGGTTCTTTTGTTGTTGTAAGCATGAGAGCCTTTGTCTTCAGGTCCCACATATGCCTCAGTCTCTGTTATCAAAGAGTTAATTATTCTTCCTTCCACTTTTCTTACCAGCATCTTGCCAAGCAGATCTTTGGCTAAAGTAACTGCATCTTGCTTGAAAAAATATCTATTCATAAATTCCTCCTATTATATATTTTAACATCTTTTAATTATATAAGATTTATCAATATGTTATAAAAATAATACAAATATTTACAATCATCAAAAAAATAACAACCAACCTTTTCAGGCAAGCTGTTATTATATATTAATATCTTTGTTTTTGAACAAATAATAGGAAAAATAGTATATACCGAGTGAGATAAGTATGATTATTATTGAATTAATCCAAAAGATTTTTTCTTCTAAAACAGTTTCCGTTAATGGAATATAATGAAATATACTAAAATATTTTATCCAGCTTGTCGCATCTATTATGTTTGCCATCGTATCTCCAAAAGACATGAAGATTAGAATGGCAAAAGAAAAACCCATGTTTGAAGAACTGTTTTGTGTTAAAATACTTATTATCACTGATAGTGACGAGAAGAATATTTGAACTGTAAAAGAATATATCCCAAACCCTATTAATATTTCTGGATTGTATTCATATTCCATAAAAATCGCATACATTGAAACTACTGAAATAGTAAATATTATGTTTAAAAAAAGAATATTTATAATTATGTTAATGAACTTTGTTATGTATAGTGTAGACCTACTAATTGGCTTTACACATAGATATTCTATGGTCCCTTTCTCGTATTCTCTGGCAAAAACATTACTTATTAGCATTGTTGCGAAAACTGCGCCCAATATGTACACAAAACTCATGCCTTCTGAGCCAAATATTCCTTCTGGTTTTGTAAACACTTGCTCGTTGAAATTAAAAGATTCAAGAAGAAATCTTGGCATGTTATTGATAAATTTTAACAAATCTCCTGATTGAGAGAGAAGTTGATTACTAATAGGTATATACATACTTGTAAATAAAACGAACAATAATGTCCATAATATCGAGCTTTTATATGTGAATTTAATTTCTTTTTTCAACAAGTTGAAGTTCATTCTTCATCACTCCTGTAATAATCAATGAATATTTCTTCAAGAGAAGGCCTTTTTATTTCTATGTCTTCATATGTGCAACTGGATAAAATATCAAAAAATTTGTTCAAATTTTGGTTTTTTACAAAATAAGTTATAAAAGAATCTGTTTCTTCCTTTATTTCAAAATCTTTAAATTTATTTTTGTCATCAAGCTTATAGATTGATATGGCTTTTTTATACATTTTTGATAACTCATCTATAGTGTTTTCTTTGATTATCTTTCCTTTTTTTACTATACCAACTCTATCACAAATTTTTTCAACTTCTGAGAGTATATGAGATGAAAAAAGAATTGTGGCACCTCTTTCTTTTTCTCTTTTTAAAATGCCGTACAATTTTTGTTGGAGTAAAGGGTCGAGACCGTTTGTTGGCTCGTCAAATATTATATAATCAGGCTTATGTATAATAGCCTGGATTATACCAACCTTTTTTTTGTTTCCCATAGAAAGCTCTTTGAACTTTTTGTTTGTTTCAAGTTCCAATAATTTTATTAGCTCATTTTCATATTCTTTATCTATATTTTTATAAAATCTGTCGTTGAAATCAAAAAAATCCTTAACTTTCATAGTTTCATAGAAGTTGACTTCTCCAGGTAAATAACCTATTTGATTTTTAATCTTTTTCAAGTCGTGTGGTATTTTTTTACCTCCAATTGTGATTTCACCTTTATCAATGGAAATCATACCCATCATAGCTCTGATAGTAGTTGTTTTACCGGCACCGTTAGGACCTATCAGACCATATATTTCACCTTTTTTTATTTTAAAACTAATGTCCTCTACACCAAGGTATTTTCCATAATATTTTTTTATATGTTCTACTTTGATCAAACCAATAACCTCCTTATTCTGGAGTTAATAAAAATATATAATCCTTATGAATTTTAACAATTTTATGTTTCCAAAATATAAAAAGGAGTGGAAATCCACCCCTTTGATTATTAATAAATTATATATCGTATTGACTGATTGATTTTTTTAAACTGTCAGACAAATCTTTTAATTCATCAGAATGTGAAGCAACACTTTCAATATTTTTAACCTGTTGCCCCATAGCTTCGTTAATACCATCAATTTTGTTTTTCATTTCTTCCATCGCTTCTGAAATGGAGTTCATAGTTCCACTTATTTCTTCTGTTGATGCTGATTGCTCTTCACTTGAAGAAGTTAAGTCCTCTATCATAGTGTTCATCTGCAATACATTAGAATTGATGTTCTTAAACTTATTTTCTATTTCTCGGAAATCTGTATTAACTTTTTCAATCATATCTTTGGTTTTATTTGAAACATTTTTAGCTTTTTTAGCGCCACTTTTTACATTGTTCAATATCTTTGCGATTTCTTCCGTTGCGGATTGACTTTCTTCTGCCAGTTTTCTTATCTCATCTGCAACAACGGAAAACCCTCTACCAGCTTCGCCAGCCCGAGATGCTTCAATAGCTGCATTCAAAGCGAGTAAGTTAGTTTGTTCAGTAATAGAATTAATAGTTTCTAAAATTCTTCCAACTTCTTCTGCGCTATTTGAAACTTCAGTTGAAGTTTTTTCGTTTTCTTCAGCTTGCGCAACAGTTTCTAAAATAATTTTACCAGAAGCAGTAACAATATCTGTGCCATTGTTTGCAATTTCCGCTGTTTCATTTGATTTTTTGGATAGTTCTTGTGCAGCCTTTGCTATATTTTCGGAACTTGAACTTATTTCTTCTATAGCAGCATTTATTTCGTTTACATTAGTTGAAACTTCATCGGTTTGATTACTGAAATCACTCAAGTCATCCAATACATTTCTTATGTATTGTCTGGATTGGTTGCTTATTTCTTTCATTTCATTTGAAGATTTATTTAAAAATTCGCTCTGTTCTTTAATATGAATTATAGATTCTCTCAGATTTTCTGTCATATCCTTGAGAGCACCAGCCATGTTGCCAATAGAATCTTGAGTCTTTTGTTTAAATCTAACTTTTAAATTTCCTTTTCCAAAATCTATTACTTGGGAGGATAAATATTTTAATGGGGAAGTTATTCCCCTGTTTATATAAAAAAAGAAGAGAATTGAACCTATGATTGCTATAACTATAGAAATAATTAGAGAGGTCCATATAGTTGATACTGCTTGGTTCTCTATATCTTGGTTATCAAATCCCATGAAGAATACTCCAACAGTTCTTCCATTATTTGTAAGTTCTGAATAAACTGATCTATAAAGAGTTCCAAAAAGTTCAGAATCAGTATAAATTACGCTCTCATTCTGTACTCTATTATACAAATCTCTATTTAAATTAGTGTTGAGTACCAAATCGCCATTTTCATTTTTGATTGTTGTTGCAATTCTTTTATTTCCAACAAAAAAAGTGATATCTGCATTAGTTATGTTTTTCAAATTATTAACTATTTGTTGGTTTCCAGAAATCTTTATTTCACCTTTGTAAAGTTCACCATCTTGGATGTTCCAATCTCCAGGCATTTTTTGATCTATTACTTCTGTAGTTAATTTAAACACACTTTCAAGGTTATCGTCTCTCAAATCAGTTGCTATATTCAATATAGTGTTACTATAAAGGGCTACAACAATACTTATAGAAGCTATCAAAAAAACTACAAAAAAAAGTATAAGTTTTTGTCCTATTTTCAGATTCATATGGTCCCCCCTTAATTTTATAATAATATTCAACTTTATCATATATTATATGAAAGAAAAAGTCAATTTTTTGAACTGGTTATTTTATTTTTGATTATAAATTGATATAATTATATTGACAAAAAATTTATCAAGGGGGATTTTTATGAATAAAATAGCACAGATCGTTGATTTTGCAAGCAATTTACCAAAAGAAATTTCTGAGAAATATAACATTGTTAAAATTCCTTTTTACATTACGTTTGATGGCGAAGATTATCTTGTTCAAGGAAAGGATATATCAGATGAAGAATTCTATAACAAAATGGCAGAAAACCCTAACAAAGTTCCCAAAACAGCGGCACCTAATTCTGAAGATTGGTTCAAAGCATTTAAAGAAAAGTATGATAAAGGATTTAAAGAGTTTATAGTTACAACAATATCAAACGAATTATCTGCGAGTTACCAAAACGCTTATATAGCAAAAAACGATTTCACCAAAAAATATGAAGATTCAAAAATAACTTTAATAGATACTCGAACTTGTACGTGTGGACAAGCGGCATTGGAAATAAAAATTGCAGAATTGATTAAAAAAGGGGTAAAATCTTTTGAAGAAATATCCAAAATAGCTAAAGAATCTGTCAAAAAGACTACCACAATATTCAGTGTGAAAACATTGAAATATATGAAAGCCGGTGGAAGAATAGGTGGAGCTACAGAGTTTGTCGGCACTCTTTTGAATATAAAACCAATAAGTGAATTTGTGGATGGCGTTGTTAAACCTATAAAAGCGGTTAGAACAAGGAAAAAATCCTTAGATAAAATGGTTGATATAATAGTAGATAGAATAAAAGACCCTAAAAAAGTAATTCTCTGTACAAGGAGTGCTATGTTTGAAGAAGACGAAAATTATATGGTGGAGAAATTGAGAGAAAAATTGAATTATGAAGGTGAAATTTATTCTGGTATGTTGGGGGCGGTGATTGGTGCACATTCTGGCCCAGGTGCTATAGGGATAGGGTTCACTGAATTAGAAGAATAAACAAAAGGCATCTTAAGATGCCTTTTGTTTTACCATTTTGCGAAATGTTCTTCTGAACACCCGGGTAATTTATTTATATAGATTTTGTTGTTATATTCATCTTTGATATATCCAGAAAAATAGCCAATCATTTGGTAGATGTTGGATTTTATAATTACAAAGTTTGTTTGAGCATGTCTCTTATATACAGGAGTAAAAGTCAAATCCACTTTGTCGGTTTCTTTTGTTTTTAGCTTCCAAGGTTTTATCAAATCGTTTTTATCATAAGAAAAAATAACCTCTTCACTAATTTTAATCAAGTTTCCATCTATTACTACGGCGTTTTCTGTCATACCAGTGTTGTCTGTCCACTTTGCTCCTAAGTTTAAGCCTATTCTTTTATCTTCTGAATGTCCTCCAGCATTTGCCCAGTTCCAACTGATTTTATAAGGCCAAACACCTCTACCAAAATCAAGCGTAGCAAATGAAAAATCTTTTTTTAGTATATGCTTCTTATCATCTAATCTGATAAATCCTTCGCAAGCTAACCCTTCTTGTTTTGAAGTAAATTGAAAATGTTTTTTATCCCAAGGTATTACAACATTGAGAGTGTCGTAATCTTTTGGTTGATAAACTGTCAATTCTGCCTTAAAATGTTTTGAATCAAAATCATTTGTTTGTACTTCTATTTTTGTTTTTTCATTTTCGTAAATCATCTTTATTTTCATTTTATCGTTATCAAAGATTGTATCAGAATACACTTCATTGCTAATTTTTACGTCTTTACCAAATAATGTTGTAATTGTTTTTTCAGCAAAATATCCAGTATTAAAATCATAAAAATATATAAAAGCCATACCAGCATAGTCAAGATCGGTTATAGTAACAGAAAAAAGGCAATCGTCATTAATAAATGCCCAATAGTTCCATCTTTTCTTTCTGAAAATATGTTTCTTTAGATTTAAATTAAATATAGGACTTCTAGACCATCCTACACTTTTTTCGTTTAAATTCCCTTTTTCATCACATAAATTTACATTTTTCTTTATTTCTTTTTCTGTCATGAAATCCCCCCAAGAAATAGATTATCTTTCAATTTCTATGTAGAATGCAACACCATTTTTCTCATTTTTAGCATAAATTTTACCCCCATAAAGATTTACAATTCTTTTCACAATTGCCAAACCAAGTCCATTTTCACCCTTTTTACCTTTTTCATAAGCGAAGAAAATATTTTCGAAAATATTTTTTTCGATTTTGGGGCCGTCGTTAAACAATCTTATCACTATTGAATTGTCTGTTTCTTCCAAATTTATTTCTATTATATTATTAGCATATCTTACAAAATTTTCTAATATATTTTCAAAAATAATAGTCCATTGCTCTTCATTGGCTTTAATTTCAACATCTTCTAAATCAATATTCCATTTGATATTTTCGTTAAAATCTTTGAATCTGTCGTAAACGTCAGTTATGATATTTTTTAAATTTAGTTTGTTTTGATCTTTCTGATAACCAGATATATATTTTAGCTTTGAAAATAAAATCATGTCTTTTATCCTTTTTTCTAAAAGAAGACTTTCTTTTTCTATTACGTCTAATGAACTTTCTAAATCGTCTTTTGGAAAAATTCCATCTTTGATAGACTGTGTATAGCTTCTCATGATCATTATAGGTGTTTTGAGCTCATGAGAAATATATTGTAGTGAGGCTTCTTGTGATTTGTCATTTTCAATTAACTTTTTTCTCATTTTTTCTATAGATTCAGCTAAAGACCCTATTTCGTCTTTTCTATCGATTTCAACCTTTTCTTCCCATTGTCTCTTTGCTATTTTGTTCACAACTTTCTGTAATTTTATTAAAGGGGTGGAAAGCCTTTTTGAAAATAGAGCTGCAAAAAACATTGATACTATCAATGGAATCAAAGAACCAATTAATAATTGTTTAAAAAGAGTGTTTTCGAGTTCAACTTTATATTCATTTGGTAGGTAAGAAACCAAATAAAAACTGCTATTGTTTAAGTCAACTTCTCTGATTTTATAGTATATAACTTCATTGTTGGACGGGACTTTGTATTCGCCTTTAACTTTATCTGATTTAATATTTTCAACTATATTTTCAATAAATCTTGTATCTTGATTTATTCGATTCATACCCCGCATATTAACTATATTCATATTTTTATCCATTATGATGTGTTCTACGCTTCTTATTTCACGTAAAAGCTGACTCTCTGATGTATCTTGTCTTGAATTCATCATGTTCATAATACCAATTCTACCAGTTTCCACCACATATTTTTGAGCAGCTTCAATGTTATTGTAAGTTTCGTTGGTAAAAAAGTTTCTTAAAGCTATTCTATTTATAGTCCAAATAGAAATCAAAGTTATTAAAATAGCTACAGTGAAATAGAAAATTATCTCCCAAAAAAGAGATCTCTTTTTTATCTTCATTTTTTAACCATCCTATAACCATATCCATAAATTGTTTCTATCCCAATATCTGGCATTTTTTTTCTTAGCCGTCGAATCAAATCGTCGACAACCCTTTCAGAACCGTAATAATCATAACCCCAAATTTTTTCCAGAAGTTTTTCTCTTGAAAATGCATTATTAGCATTATTTGCAAAAAAAGCAATCATATCAAACTCTTTGGATGTTAGATCAATTTCATTATTTTTTTTATCTAACACCTTTCTTTTTGTAAAATCTATCGTATAGCTTGATATATTTATGTTTTCATCATTTTCAGTAAGATTATGTGTTCTTTGAAGGATTCTTTTAGCCCTTATAACAAGTTCTCTTGGTAAAAAAGGTTTTGCTAAATAATCATCACTTCCCATATCCAGACCAACAACTCTATCGATTTGTGCATCTCTTGCAGAAATAAAGATAACTGGTGTGTTAGGCGTTTTCTGTTTAATCTCTTTTATTATTTCATATCCATCTATATCTGGTAGCATAATATCCAAGATCCAGAGGTCTGGTTGTTCATCTATAGAAGATATAGCAGAGTCTCCATCATAAAAACTTTTGACTATCCAATTTTCTTTTTTTAAATATGAAGTTAGAACTTTGTTTAAATCTTCTTCGTCTTCTACTAAAAAAACTTTTATATCCATAAAAACCTCCTCTTAGTTAAAATGCTATGCAATTTAACTTCCAACTGAATTTGTGAAACAATTTTTCACCAGTTTCTCCAACAGAAATCTCCGATTTCTAATTATTCATTTTGCAAAAAAAGCCACTTTTTCAAGTGGCTTATATGTTTATTATATAACATTTTTATTCAATTTCTTCAGTTTCAAAATTATCTATAGTTTCTCTCATTGTATTAACAATTCTTTCTAAAATTTCTTTTATTTCTTCTTCATCATTTTGTTGATATTCAGACATCAATTCAGAATACATTCCTCTAAGCTCTAAACTGTTATTTATTCTATCTCTAATTTGTATAGGATCATCATTTGAAAAATCTCTTGTTCTTAGTTGAGTTTGTTGTTCTTCTCTTAATTGTAGTATTTCTTCTTGAAGAGAATTAAAATCCTTTGCTAACTCTGGAGAATATTTATCAATTAATAGTTCTAAAGTAACCATAGTATTTTCTCCTGCGTTTCTGAAACCATTGTCAAAACTTCCCATATTTCTTTGAATTGGCATCCGTCTGTTCATAGGCATCTGATTTCTGTTTTCAGGCATTCTTTTGTTATATCCATTCTGTAGTTGGTTGAAGTTATCTTCTTGGTAATAACCACCTCTTGTATCTGGGTTAGCCTTTGTGTTGTACCCATTTCCTCCAAAAGCAAAAATACTCAATGACAATAATCCAATAACTGCTACTAATAAAATCTTTTTCATTTTTACTACCTCCTCTTATTTTTGATTACACTAATATTGTAGTTTTTAAGTATAAAAGAATAATCAAAAATTTGTGGGAAATTGTGTGATAAATATTGTAAATTAACAAAAAAAACTCCAGACTTTAATAAGTCTGGAGTTTATGGAGCGAAAGACGGGATTCGAACCCGCGACCCCTTGCTTGGCAAGCAAGTGCTCTACCACTGAGCTACATTCGCAAATTCATGGTGCGCGAGGTGGGAGTTGAACCCACACGGATCACTCCACTGGATTCTAAGTCCAGCGCGTCTGCCAATTCCGCCACTCGCGCAATCCGAAATTCATAAAAAAATGGTGACCCGCCTGGGATTCGAACCCAGGGCCCTTTGATTAAAAGTCAAATGCTCTGCCATCTGAGCTAGCGGGTCACATGAATGTGATTTGGTATCTGTATTCATTCGATAACCGTAAATAATTATAACTGCTCTCCAAGATTTTGTCAAGTTACAAGTTGTAACGACTTTCTTAAAATTCTAATTTAATCAATAATTGACTATCTTTCATATTCAGGGATTCTTAAATCGCTATCAGTTTTCATCAATAAAGGATAGACAATATCATTTCTTTTGATGTATCCAACGGCTATTACACTTTTATCATTTGCTATAATAAAATCATAAAATCGTTCTTCATCTGATTTGCCGTATATTTTTTGTTCGATTAATACTCCGTTTTTATTATTTATTCTTATAAAACCATTGTAATCAGGCCATTTTTCTACAGAAAAACCACCCATATATAAATTATCATTGTCTAAAACCATAGAAGTAATTCTCGATAGATTTTGAATGCTGTGACTGTCAAATTTAAGCGTTTTTATTTCTCCATTTTCTTCCAAATTTTTTATAGATTTGAAAAAAAAGTTTTGCCAAGTTGTTTTTCCGGAAGGGATTGAATAGCCCCCCACATATACGTATCCCTCTTTATCTATTATGATAGAGGCAGGATATTCATCATAATATTGATCTCCGTATTCTCCTTGGAAATTTCTTATACCGTCAGTGCTATATCTCAAAAACAATAAATCTTTTTGTTTTCTTGGGTTGGAATTTGTATTTCCCACAGTGTAAATTTGACTTCCAAACAAAAATGCATCTAAAAGTTCTTCATCATCAGATCTTCCATAGGTGTCTTCCCATATTTTAGTACCAACCTCATTTATTTCCAGTATATATGATTGTTTATTATTCTCAGTATATTTATAACCACCTATTAGGTATCCAGTAGATAATGGTTTAATAAAGCTAAAAGAACCACCAAAATTGTATACTTCTGACCATAGCTTTGACCCTGATTCGTTTATTGAAAGTATATAAGGTTTATTTTCCTTTTCGCCTACAAAGTTGATGACATTGTTAAAATAAGTAAGATCATAAAATCTTACATTACCTTTTTCTATCACTCTTTTTGATAAAACATTTCCAGAAATATCTGTTTCAAACAAAATGTTTTCTCCTGCATTGTAACCCAATATGAAATATTTATCATCTTTAAATTTAATTATTTTTGTGAAAACTACTCCTGGTTCGTCTATCTCTGTAAAGTAAGAGTATTTACTTTTTATTGGGACAGTTCCTTCTTGGTTTATATACTCATTAAAAGATGTACCATTTGCATTTCCACTGGTTACCAAATATTCTAAATTCGAATCTGGCCCTGTCAGTGCCAAGATAATATTCAAAATAAATACAAAAACTACTATCAACCCACTTGATAAAAATATGTATTTCACTATTTTTTTCATTTTATCACCTATTTTTTAAATCTGATATTGTAAGAGTTTGGATCATTCCAATTGAATTCAAAATTTATTTTTATGTTATTTTTAGTTTCTAATTCTTTTCTCACCTCTGGAGTTACATATCCAGACAGATTATGGTAAACGCTAATTATCAGTTCTTTTATTTCATGATCTTTTAGATCACTTAATGAATCCTCTATATCTTTTATCATTCTATTGTATATAACTGCTGGGGCTGCAACTCTTCCAGTTCCATGGCAAATAGGGCAAGGAGAAAAAACCAATGATTCTATAGCTGCACTTGTTCTTTTTCTCGTAACCTCTAAAAGACCTAAATGTGTGAACCCAACAATGGTAACCCTTGCTTTGTCTTTTTTACTTTCTTCAGTAATTATATTTATTATCTTTTCTCTGTGTTTAGGAACGTTCATATCAATAAAGTCTATTATTATCATTCCAGCAAGGTTTCTTAATCTCATCTGCCTTGCTATTTCGTAAGCTGCTTCTTTATTAGTTGAAAAAGAAGTTTCTTCAACATTTTTCCCTTTTACGTTACTTGCTGAATCAACATCTATGACTGTCAATGCTTCTGCTTTATCTATAGTTATAGTACCCCCAGATTTTAGAGGTATTTTTCTTGCAAAAATGTCTTCTAATTGTTCATATATATTTTTGTAGTTAAACGAATCTCTATCGTATAACTCAAGTGCAGGTTTTTGTTCGAATTCTGTCAAGATATTTTGTATTTTATTGTATAGATTCCTCGAATCGACGACTATTTTTACTGTTTTATTGTCCATTCTTTCTCTTACAATGTATTCAACAAAATCTTCTTCAGAATAGAGTATATCTGGTTTGCTTGTTTTGTTGAATTTAATTACAATATCCCTCATCAAATTTCTCAGCTGAAGGACTTCTTCTTCAATTGTTTCTCTGTCAACTCCCTGACAATTCGTTCGAAATATCAAACCTTCTGTTTCGTAAATAACGTCTTCTGCAATTTCTCTTATTCTATCTCTTTCGTCTTGGTCTGTTATTCTTCTTGATATACCAATACTACCCTCTCCATATGGCATGTATACTACATATCTACCGGGAAGGTTTATTTGCATAGATAGTTGAGGACCTTTTCTATTTGTTCCATCTTTTCTGACTTGAACTAAGAGCATGTCTCCTTTTCTGTACTCATTAGGTAGTCCAACAAGATCTTTAAACCTTAAAAATCCGTTTTTTTTCATGCCTATATTAACAAAAAAGGCCTCAAGACTTTTCACTTCATTTTCTATTCTACCTGAAAATATTTTTCCTGAATTTCTATCTGCTTCCATATCTTCAAAAAATATCTCAGATAATTCGTCTCCTTCTAATAATGCAACCCTAACTTCCTGATCAGAATCAGAAAAAACAAGGGTTCTTTGTATTTTTTCTTGCTGCATATTTTATCCCCTTTGTAATCTTTTCAATGATAATTCTACCACAATTATTTACGTGTTTAAGGAAAAATTAAAAAAATGTAGACGTTTTTACGTCTACATTCTAATTTTTTTCATATATTTCATATATACTTTTAAATTCAAGGTGATTTTCTTTAAATATTTTTAGTATTTTAGGGTCAAAATGTGTTGGCTGAGTTTTTATATCTCCTTCCACTATTATTTTATAAGCTTCTTCGTGTGATAAAGCAGGTTTGTAAGTTCTTTTGCTTCTGAGAGAATCATATACATCAGCTAAAGCAACAATTCTTGCTTCAAGCGGTATATTTTCACCAGATAAACCATAAGGATAACCAGAACCATCGAATTTCTCATGATGGTATAAAGCTATATTTTTAGCAAAAGAAAATTCGTCATCTTCATCCAAGATTTCTGCAGCATAAAGAGTGTGTTTTTTCATCTCTTCGTACTCATCAATAGTCAAACGTCCTTCTTTGTTCAATATTTTTTTGTCGATCATCAATTTTCCGAGGTCGTGAAGAGGAGAATAATAAAATATATTATTTGTAAAAAAGCTGTCTTTACCCAATTTTTCAGCTATTAATTTTGAATAATCTGCTACTCTTTCTATATGTTTCCCTGTGATATCGTCGTATTTTTCAGCTATTTTAGACAATTTTTTAGAAAAAGCAATATAAGAACCTTCTAATTTGTTGTATGTAAGTTCTAACTCTTTGTACAAATTTTCCAGTTCGTCGTTAGAAGACGAAATTTCTTCATATGAAGCGCTTAAATTTTCAATTAATTCAATAAATTCTCTGACAGCCAGTTCCTCTACTTCTCTCAATTCCTTAAGTTCTTGAAATTCATAATTTTTGTTTTTAATTTTTTCTAAAATTGAATCAAATTGAACTTCGGGTATGATTTTCATGCTTTGGTCATCTAACAATCTTAATTCATTAAGTAAAATTTCAATGGATTCTATCATGTCTTCGTATTCGTCCTCAAAATTTTGTAAAAGTTTCACAGTTTTTTTCTTAGAATTTAGATTCCATATAATCATAGCCAAGGTTATAATTGAAGCTATAAAAAGAAAATATACTTGTAAAGTAATATTCAAAGAAGTTACTACTTTTATACCGCCATAACTATTTTTGTCATTCAAATAAAAATTAAAATCAGAGAAGGTTAAATGATTAATGTCATTATATTTCATATTCTTTTTAAAAATTCCGTTTGTAAGAATTCTCCCATTTTTATCAAATGAAGAAAATAGAACGCTTTCATTATTTAATTTCAATGATTCCATTTTAATTTTACTTAGAGAATAACCATCACTAAAACGCGATGCCAAATAAATTTCATCTTTATTTGAATATAGATAATAATCATTTCCATTAAAAGTGAATGGATCAATCTTTTTCTCTTCTAAATTATTTGGTATTGTTTTAATTATATTCATGTTTAGATCATAAAAATATACTTCTGAGAAAAATGATTCAAGGCTTTTATATTCTGAATATTTCTTAGCGCTTGATAACTTTTGCCTGTAATCTTCTACAGTTTTTTCAAAATTTTCTAAATTATTTGAAGAAACTGTACTCAAAGTAGTAGAAAATATGGCAAGCACTAAACCCCAAAAAATTATTATGGCAGCAACTAAAAAATAATTCTGTAAGGATATATTTCTTACAGTTCTTTTAAAAATTTGTTTAAACTTCATATTATACTCTCCCAAGAAAAATTGATAATGAAAATTATTTCACACAATTTTATTATAACATATCACTTGATAGATTTAAAAAAATCTATTAATTTTTTAAGCCTTTTTATTCTTAAATTATCTTCAAAATTTTGGGCCTTGTCTAATGAAAATTCTAAATATTTTATATTTCTATCTATGGAAGTTTTTTCATTTCTTTTCATGCTGAATTCATCTGAAATAAATGTAGATTTTAAAATATTTAAAGGTAATTCAGTAACGATTCTTTCATGATAAGGATCAAAAATTATTTTGTTATAAGCTTCTTTACTAACGATTCTATCTCCAAAAGAATTGATTATTTTCATTTTTTTTGAAGAAGTACTTGAGAGCTTATTTAGATGGTTTTTTTGGACTTCTTTGAAACAGTTTTTACAATATTCAATATGCTTAACTATACCGTCCTCTATTATTGTCTGTTGTATATCAGAATCTTTAGAGTTACACAAATTACAAGCCAAAATGCTACACCTCTTATATTAAAAAATCACCATTATATTTATTCATGCTTTTTTCTAAATTACCTTCTAAAATCATGCCAATCGCATTTGATACTTCATCTAAAATTTTATACAAATCGTAAATTTCTTCTTTTGAAAATTTTGACAAAACGAAATCAGCCAAATCAATATAATCTGGCTTCTTTCCTACACCTATTCTTATTCTTGGGAAATTCTTGGTGCCTAAAACCTTAATTATACTTTTCATACCATTGTGCCCGCCATCTGAGCCAGTTGGTCGGATTCTAATTTTTCCAAAGTCTAAAGCCACATCATCATATATAACGACAATGTTTTCAGGATCTGTCATTCCATATTTCTTAAACAGTTCAGGGAAAATTTGTCCACTAAGGTTCATATAAGTCATAGGTTTAACCAGGATAAAGTCGTTAGTTTCTAAAGCCTCAAAAGTTCTACCAGAAGTTTTTTTAAAATCTATAAATTTGTTGTTCTCAACATATTGATCAATACCTAAAAAGCCCACGTTATGTCTTGTAAAGACATAACGTGGACCGGGATTACCTAATCCAACAATTATTTTTTTCATTTATAATTATTCTTCTGTTTCTTCTTCTGAAGATTCTTCGATTACTTCAGGTTCTAACAATTCTTCTTCAGCTTCGGCTTCAGCTTCTAATTCTTCGATTGATACTCCTGGTTTTGTTATAGTTACTAATAGTTCATCGTCTTCTAATAAGTAGTGGGCGCTTTCGGGTAATTTATCTTTTATGTCTTTAGCGAAAATATGATCGTTGATTTCTAAGTCAGAAATATCAACAACAATTTTTTCTATAACGTCACTTGGTAAGATTTCAACTGGGATATCGTGAACTAATACGTCTAACACTCCACCGTCTCTTTCTACACCAATAGGAGTACCTTCTACTTCAAAAGGAATATGCAATGTCATTACATGTCCTTCTGATGGAACATAGAAGTCACCATGAATAGGTTTATCGGAAACTTTATGTCTTTGAATAGTTTTTAAGAATGTTGTAATTTTTTCTTTTCCTTCGATATCTATTTCGATTATCGTTGTTTCACTAACGTGATCTAATAAAGATTCGAATTCTCCAAAAGGAATTGCAACATGTCTATTTTTTTCAAGCCCAGGTCCGTAAACTTCTGCAGGGATGTATCCTTCTCTTCTCCAAACGTTTGCTTTTTTCTTTGTGTCTCTTTCGACTACTTCAAGATTAAATCTTCTTGCCATCGTCTTATACCTCCTAAAAATATTTTATTTATCTAAACAGTATACTTACTGAAAGATTTTTTCTGATTCTTACCACGGCTTCTCCAAATAATGGAGCTACGGATAGAATTTTAAATTTGTCAGGCAATTTATCATGATATATTGTATCAGTTACTATGATATTACTTAACTGTGAATTTTGCATTTTGCTTACAGCATCTTTTGATAATATGCCATGAGTGGCACATGCAGTGACTTCTTTAGCTCCTGCATTTAAAAGGGCTTCAGTTGCACCTATAATAGAACCGCCTGTATCTATTAAATCATCAAAAAGAATACATTTTTTGCCTTGAACTTCCCCAATAACATTCACTATTTCAGCAACGTTGTCTTTTGGTCTTCTTTTATCCAAAATAGCTAAAGGAGTGGAAATCTTTTCAGCAAATTTTCTTGCTCTTTTTACCCCTCCAACATCTGGAGAAACAACTATATATTCTTCAGGGTCCATTTCTAAATCTTCTGTAAAATAATCTGCAAATACTGGGAAACTCCATAGATTGTCTAACGGGATATCAAAAAAACCTTGGATTTGTTCAGCATGTAAATCAATTGTGACAACTCTGCTTGCACCCGCTGTTGTCAACAAATTCGCCATTAACTTTGCAGTTATAGGGTCTCTTCCTCTTGCTTTTCTATCTTGTCTCGCATAACCATAATATGGCATTATAACTGAAATAGATGCTGCAGAAGCTCTTTTTAAAGCATCTATCATAATCAACAATTCCATCAAGTTTTCATTTACAGGTTGTGAAATAGACTGAATTAAATAAACATCATATCCCCTAACAGTTTCGTTGATTTTGACATTAATTTCTCCATCAGAAAAGGTAGTTACCTCACAATCACCTAATCTTGTACCCATATATTCAACGATCTTATTAGCTAATGCAGGGTTTGAATTACCAGCAAAAACTTTCATTTCTGAACGCCCGACTAATGACACGGCTAAACTCTCCCTTCTCACTTTTTGAATTTAGACTTCCCTTCTTTTATTACTTGCTTTGCACGTCCAAACGCCAAAGAATTTTTAGGTATATTTTTAGTGATAACAGAACCAGCAGCTACAGTCACATTTTCTCCAATTGTAACTGGTGCAACTAAAGAAGAATTGCTTCCTATAAAAGTTCCATTTTCTATTTTTGTTTTATGTTTATTAATTCCATCATAGTTACAGGTGATGGTTCCAGCACCAATATTAACCCCTTCTCCAATCTCAGCATCTCCAAGATAGGTTAAATGTTGTGCTTTTGAACCTTCGTGAACATTTGCTTTTTTAGTTTCAACATAGTTTCCAATCTTCACTTTATCTTCTAATATAGTACCAGTTCTAAGTCTGGCAAATGGTCCAACAGAAACATTGTCTTTCACAATAGCTTCTTCACATTCTGACCTAATTATATTTGAATTATTTCCAATTTTAGAATTTTTTATTCTTGTCATAGGACCGATGATACAATCTTCACCTATTTGGGTAGCACCGTAAATATAAGTTTGAGGATAAATTATCGTGTCAATTCCAATTTGTACGTCGGGTGAAATATAAGTTGACTCAGGATCTATTATTGTAACTCCATTAAGCATTAATTCTTTTAGCTTGTTTTCTCTGGCTTTTCGTTCTAATTGAGATAGTTGAATTCTGTTGTTAACACCAGTTACCTCTGTAATATCCTTTATTTTGTGGGTTTGGACTTTTTTAAAATGTAAAAATGTATCAGGTAAATAGTACTCTTTTTGAACGTTGTTGTTGTTAATCTTTTTAAGAGCTTTTTTCAACTCATCAATATTGTAAACAGCTATTCCACTGTTAATTTCTTTAATGTTTAATTCTTCATCGCTACAATCTTTGTGTTCAACAATCTTTTTAAAGTTTCCGTCACTATCTCTGACTATTCTCCCATAACCTGTTGGATCATCTAAATCAACGGTTAATATCGTTGCAGAGTTTTTGTTATTTCTGTGTTTAGATATAAGCTCTTTCAAAGTTCCTTCTGAGATGAGTGGAACATCTCCGTATAATACTAAAAGTTCTTCTCCTACTAAAAAATCTTCTGCAGACATGACTGCATGTCCAGTACCCAGCATTTCTTTTTGTTCAAAAATCTCTATGTCCTTATCTACAATGGTTTTCACGTTTTCTATGCCGTGTCCTAAAACAACTGCAATTTCAGAAGTAAGTTTTTTAGAAGTATCTATAACCCAATTTAACATTGGTTTTTCCAATATTGAATGCATAACTTTTGGCATTTTGGACTTCATTCTTTTGCCCATCCCAGCTGCCAGTATCAAAATTTTCATCAATACACCCCCATATTAACATTTTTATCTGTATTTAAAGTTACCATATAGTAGCGATAAGTTAATATGTTTTATAGCCTATTTAATTTCAGCCAAACAAATTTTAATTAACTCTTCTACTGGTTTATTTTCTGTGTCTACTTTTTTGAGAACTTTCAATATTTTTCCTCTATCAAACCCAAGAGCTTCCAAAGCTTCTATGACATCAGTTGTTTTATCGTTTACCTGCTTAATTTCATATCCTTCAAATTCACCATTCAGCTCAGATATAATTCTTTCAGAAGTTTTTTTACCTATACCAGGTAAGCTGGATAAACCTTTTATATCACTGTTTTCTATCATCATGGCTATATTTTCTGCGTCATTTGTAAAGGTTATTTTTGCGGCTGTTTTAGGACCTATTTTCGAAACTTTTTTTAAAGATTGGAAGACTTTTTCTTCTATTTGATCTTTGAAAGTATATAAAGCCATGTTATATTCACTCATCTCAAAAGAAGCATAAAAATTGTAAGTCTCGCCTGTTTCAACATCTTTGGTTATTCTAAAAGAAGGGAAGGCCTCTAAAGTTAGTGCCCCTACTTCTATCAATATTGAATCTTTTTCAACGCTTATAACTTTTCCCTTAATTTTTTTAAGCATTTTTATCATCTCTTTTATTCAATAAAAGGCCTTTAATATAACCCACAAGATACAAAGAACCAGTTACAAAATAATAGTCGTAACTTTCTTTTAGAAAATGTTCAAATGCTTTTTCAGTATTTTCAATATATTCAATAACTGTTTTTGAGTGTTTTTGAAGTTCTTCTCTAACATTTTTAGGATTAACACTTCTATGAGAAGGAACCGATGTCACTATTATTTTTTCAAAAATAGATGGAATTTCTTCTACCATTTCTGAAATATCTTTATCGTCTAAAATACCTATTAAGGCAATTTTTCTTGAAAAAGGAGTGTATAGAGAAACAGTTTTTTTCAGCATTTTTATCCCGTCTACATTATGGGCTCCTTCTAAAATAATTCTTTTGTTATTATACTCTATTAGTTCAAATCTGCCTTCCCAAGAATAAGTTTTTAAAGATTCTCTGAGTTTTGTTTCGTCTAAATTCATTTGGTTTTTTTCACAAAAAGATTCGGCAGCAGCTATAGCTACAGAGAGATTATGTGGTTGATAAGAACCGTTACTCTTGAAAACCAAGTCATCGTAAGTTTTCGATATTCCAGAATAATTGATCATATTCCAGTTCATAGAATATCTTGTTTTACTGAATTTAAAGTCTTTATCATACTCATATAATTTAAGAGCATCAACAGATTTTGCCTTTTCTTTTATTACTTTTTTAGGAGATTCCGGGATATCTCCCAAAACGACTATGTTACCTTTTTTTATAATACCCGCTTTTTCTCCGGCTATGGCTTCAAGAGTGTCACCTAAAATTTTTATATGGTCTTTTTGAATTGTTGAAATGACAGAAACATCAGAATCAACAACATTTGTAGAATCCAGACGCCCTCCAAGCCCCACCTCCATTATTGCAAGTTCTACTTTATTATCTGCAAAATACTTCAGAGCCATGGCAGTTATGATCTCAAAGAAAGAAGGTTCCATTTCAGGATCGGTTTCTTTCAAACTATAGATGGCTGGTTCTATTTCTTGGTAAACTTTTACAAACTCTTCTTTTGATATTTGTGAGTTGTTTATGTTTATCCTTTCGGTAATTGAAACCAAATGTGGAGATATAAAAGAACCAGTTTTCAAACCCTGCCCGGAAAAAATAGTTGCCAAAGCCTTTGTTATACTTCCTTTTCCATTCGTCCCTGCAACGTGTATTACTTTGAAGTTCTTATGAGGATTTCCTATAGCTTCAATTAATTTTTGGATTCTTTCGAGTCCCAATTTTATTTTTACATTTCCCGCTCTTCTACCATACAAAGTATTGACCAGTTGATCAAAGTTCATTTAATCAATCTCCTTAATTAATGTTTCGAGTTTTTTCACTTGATATTTCGCATCTTCATATTTTATTTTTGCCTCTTCTACTACTTCTGGGTCAGCTTTTTCCAAGAAATTTTTGTTATTTAATTTTTTCTCAAATTTATTAACTTCTTTTTCTAATTTTTGGATTTTTTTGTTTAACCTGTCTTTTTCAGCATCTACATCTATCATATCTCCCAAAAGAACGTACGTTTCAACGTTTTCATCTACGTATGCTGTTGCTGATCTTTCTTTTTTAGCATCTGTTTTATCTAAATTTTCGAGGTTAGCCAATTTTAATATTTGATCCTGTGCCCCTTCAATCCAATCGTTATCTGATAATATTTTGTATTCTGCCTTTATCTTTTGTGATTGGGGGATATTCATATCCGCTTTAACGTTTCTTATCCCTCTAATAACCGACATTATATCGTTGAATCTGTTTTCTTCTTTTTCAAATATTTCTTCTTTTGTTTCTTTTGGCCATTTAGATATAATTAATAATTCATCTTCTTTTATAGATGGAATAGCTTGCCACAATTCTTCTGATAAATAGGGCATAAATGGATGCAACAATCTCAAGGCATTATCAAATACTTTTACAAGAACATTTTGGGCTAATTTTTTGCTTCTGCCTTCAGAATTCAATCTCTCTTTTATAGATTCTATATACCAATCGCAAAGCTCACTCCAAACAAAATCATAAATAGCTTTTGCGGCATGGTTGAAATTATATGTTTCTATACCTTCTGAAACACTTTTTATAGCTCTATTCATCCTTGTCAAAATCCATTTATCTTCAAGGTGAAGTTCATCATAATCATATTCTATAGGTTCAAAATCGTTTAGGTTTAAAAGTGCAAATCTTGTTGCATTCCATATTTTGTTTGCAAATTTTGAATACGGTTCAAAAGATTTTTCGTCTAATTTAATATCTCTGCCTTGAGCTGCTAAAATTGATAATGTAAATCTCATAGGATCTGTTCCATATTTATCTATAATATCCAAAGGGTCCACTCCGTTACCCAGAGATTTAGACATTTTTCTTCCCTTTTTATCTCTTACAAGAGGAGTTATGAATACGTGTGAAAATGGTTTTTCCCCCATGAATTTTTCACCCATCATTATCATTCTTGCCACCCAGAAGAAAATTATGTCAAAAGCTGTGACTAATGTTCCGGTTGGATAGAATCTCTCAACATCTTCTGTTTTTTCAGGCCAGCCGAGTGTTGAAAAAGGCCAAAGAGCTGATGAAAACCAAGTATCTAAAACATCTGGATCTTGAGTTAAATTGTTTGATCCACATTTTGGACATGATGTTGGGTCTTCTTCAGAAACGATAGTTTCACCGCATTCATCACAATACCAAACAGGGATTCTATGTCCCCACCAAAGTTGCCTTGAAATACACCAATCTCTGATTTCGTTCATCCAGTTAAGATATACTTTTTTCCATCTTTCAGGAAAAAATTGAATTTCATCTTCTTCTACTGCTTCTATAGCTTTTTTGGCAAGAGGTTTCATTTTTACAAACCATTGATCCATCAAGAATGGTTCAACTATAGTATCACATCTATAACAATGGCCAACTGAATGTTTGTGTTCTTCTACTTTTTCTAAATAACCTTGTTCTTCAAGATCAGCTACAATTTGTTTTCTGGCCTCAAATCTATCCAGTCCTGCATATTTTCCGCCGTTTTCGTTTATCTTAGCTTTTTCGTCCATTATTTGAATTCTTTCTAAATTATGTCTTAAACCGATTTGGTAATCGTTAGGATCATGAGCTGGGGTAATTTTTACAAATCCAGTTCCAAATTCTGGATCAACATATGGATCTCCAATGACTTCAAGCTCTCTATTAACCAAAGGAAGTATAACTTTCTTTCCTATCATATGCTTGTGTTTTTCATCTGATGGATGTACGGCTATTGCAACATCACCCAACATTGTTTCAGGCCTTGTGGTTGCTATAATTATAAAATCATCTTCACCTTTTAAAGGATATTTTATATACCAAAAGTGTCCGTTATCATCTTTATGTTCTACTTCATCGTCTGCAAGAACTGTCCCACAACTTGGACACCAATTAACGATGTACTTTCCTTTGTATATAAGCCCTTCTTCATAAAGATCTACAAAAACCTTTCTAACAGCTTTGTTTAGACCCTCATCAAGAGTGAATCTTTCTCTTGACCAATCTACAGAAGCCCCCATAGCTTTTAGCTGTTTTCTAATGTAATCTCTGTATTCGTTCGCCCAATCCCACACTTTTGAAACAAATACGTCTCTATCATATTCTTCTTTTCTTTTGCCTTCTGTTTTTTTAAGATGTTTTTCAACAACATGCTGAGTTGCTATGCCAGCATGGTCTTCACCAGGGATCCATAAAGTATCCTTGCCTTTCATTCTGTAATATCTTGTTAGTATATCCTGTAAAGTTAAATTTAAAGCATGACCTATATGTAATTTACCAGTTATATTAGGTGGCGGAATGACTATTGTGAATGAATCTTTGCCTTTATTTTGAGGTTTAAAAGCACCTTTTTCCATCCATTCTGAGTACCATTTTTTCTCTAACTCATGTGGAGTATATCTCTTACCTATGTCCATTAAATTGCCTCCTCTAAGTGTTTTTATATTAATCTAATAATTTTTTTCTTTCCCATAAATTTGTAAAAGCTGTGGATATTGCTATCCCTATTACTATACCAAATGCTCCAACAAATGTTTCGTAAGCATAACGTGACGCTGTATCAAGGTTTCCTTCTATAAAACTCTGAAACGTGAAAAAAGCAGGAGCTCCAGGTACCAAAGGTATAATTCCAGCGGCGATGAAAGGATGAACATTTGTGTTCAAAATATATGAAAAAAAATAAGACAAAAGTCCTATGCTTAATGAAGATATTATAATCGCACTTTCATAACCAAATTTTAAATTCACCAATTCATACAATGTCCAACCTATTGCACCGGTGAGCGCTGCAAAAAAGATACTTTTTTTGGGGGTTTTAAATATTACGGCAAATCCACCCGTTGCAAAAAAAGAAAAAAAGATTCTTAAAAGCATAAAATTACCTCCATATTGCTGTAGCAATACCTGCTCCCAAAACCAAAGCACCTAATATAAAAACTGATTCAACTAATTTTGATACACCAGAAACTAAATTTCTATCTCCTATTTCCATTATAGCATTAGTTAATAAAAGACCAGGGACAAAAACCATAATAGCTCCAGCCAATATTGGATATGTTCTAATTTCAGTAAATAAATTGAAAACTTCTATTATAGAATAAATTGAGAATCCTGCTATAAAATCTCTTAAAATTTTATTTTTCAAATTAATGGTAACATAATAAACAGTTGTACCTACAATACCAGATATGAAAGATTCTAAAAGATTTCCCTTGAAAACAAAAGAAAATGAAAAAGAAGCGATAAAAACTGCTATAATTAAAAGTGAAAAAGAATGTACCAGATTTTTATTTTCATATTTAATTCTTTTTATTTCGTCTCTTATGAATGTAAAAGGTGGCTTTTCTTTTAGAATTTTTTTTATAAATGATTCCCAAATAGAAAGCTTTTCAAAATCAATAGATGTATAGTTTATTCTTTCTATCCTCGTTAAAGATTTACCAGTTCTGTCAATAACAGTTATATATAATACAGTTCCTATTGAAGCAATTTGAACATCTAATTCATAAGTTTTTCCTATTTGTGTTATATAATTTTCAATTTCAGTTGCATTAGAACCATAGTAATAAAGTTCTCTTGCTAAATCCATAAAAGTATCCACAATTCTTTCTAAATGCAAGGTAATCCCCCCATAAGGATGTGTTTACATGAAAAGTTTTGCTGATAAAGTATCAAAATCATTATATTTTAATTATATTATTTTTTCCATTGTGATGGTTTTGATAATTTTTATAGCCACCTATGGAATTATAAAACAAAATGTTCAAAACAATCTAAATATTCTTTTTAAAAATAAAGAAGATTTCATAAATAATTATTATCTTGATATGACAGACGAATTTTTTTCTTACATGTTAGGAACTAATCAAGAAATTGAAAACATTGATTTCGTCTATAACCTGGATAACCTATCTTTTGTTAAGACTCCCGAGACCCAAAGTTCTTTTAGTTTTTCATATGAAGATTTATCTAAACAAATATACGTAAATGATTCAAATCAATTATACCTTATAAATTGGCAATATTTTGATACTAAAAGGTATATATACGGGGTTAGTCTCGAAAATTTGAACAAAGCTTTAAATTCTGAAGGCCAAACTGGTGATTTTATTTCTGTTATCAAATACAATGATCGCTATATAATTCCCAATTCGGTTGTTTTCAAATCAAAGTTAGAAAATATTCTAAGTGAGTATCCTTCAAAGATCTCTCTCGAAAATAATTCCTATGAAGTTTTATATGGAAATATTAGAAGTTTTGATTTTTTTCTTCTATATAATTCAACAGTTTTATTACAATTAAGGAATACTTTAATTATAATAGCTGCTATATTTTTAGTTTTGGGATTTTTAATATCGAGGACAAACATACAGTACATTAAATCACAGATTTCCGAACCGATAACCTCTATTGTAAATGGGATAAAAAATGTAAAAAATAACAGAAGCAAAGAAATAATTTATTCTGAAGATGACGAATTCAGACTTATAAAAGATGAGTTTAACTCTTTATACAAAAGTTTATCAAAAACGATTAAAGAGCTGGAGATTTCAGAAAATAATTTAAAAAAGAACTCTGAATTTAAAAGCAATATATTGAAAATTTTGTCTCATGAAATCAGGACTCCTATACATACAATCATGGGGTTTTCAGATATTTTACAAATGAAAATAGATAGTGAAGAAGACAAAGAAAATTTGAGAACAATTAAAAAATCATCTGAAGATATATTGAATAAATTTGACAGGTTGTTTGAAAGGTCTAAAATTGAGTCAGAGTCAGATGAGATAAAATTAAAACTTTCTAAATTCAATATTTTAGATGTGATATTTGAAATATCCTCAAAATACGAATCTATGTGTAGAAAAAAGGGGATTAAATTGAAAATATCTGAAGAAAACCTTGAACAAATAGGAGATTCTCTTTTGGATTATAAAAAAGTTAAAAGGATTTTTGAAGAAGTAATAGATAATGCATACAAGTTTACCGATGAGGGCGAGATAACAATAAGTGTTGAAGACGAGGGCGATGAAATAGAAGTTTCTGTAAGAGATACTGGAATAGGTGTAAAGACAGAAAACATGGATTTACTCTATGATAGTTTTTTCCAAACGGAAAACTATTTGAGCAGAAAAAAAGATGGTTTAGGGATCGGCTTGAGTATCGTGAAAAGCTATGTTACTATGTTGGGGGGGCAAGTATTTTTAGAGCCTTTAGATGAGGGGACTTTGGTAAAAGTTTCTTTCCCTAAGGGTATAAACAAACAAAAGATAAGTAATATAGACCCTTTAGAAGACATAAAAAATGCGCAGAAAATTATAGAACAAAATGATTTAAAAAGGGTTTTAAACATAATAAGCAATACTCTTGAAAACATCGTTAAATCCACTTCTGAAGATAGCGTCTATAGCAACATGGTTGAGCTGCAAAGCATTTTTAAATCAAATAACTTTGTAAATAGTTATGAAATAAACACAGAAATATTGAACTCTTTAAAAGAAAAAGAAACAAGAGAAATTATCGATTATTATAAAGAATTTAAAAATGTTTATGAAACTGTGAGCTATTCTTTGTAGAAATCACATTGTGAGTTGTATAGGTAAAAACAAGTTGTAACTCTATAAAGATAATATAATAAGAAATTTTACTATAAACCTAAATCCATCAAATAATTAATCTTCAGAATATTAACTGTTAATTAATGTTTATTTTACCTTTAGTTGTTGAAATCTCCTTTTTGTTTTGATATAATTTTTTTCGGATATAGATTCCGGCTTAGCTCAGCGGTAGAGCGGGTGGCTGTTAACCACTAGGTCGGGAGTTCAAATCTCTCAGCCGGAGCCAAGAAAAAGAGTCTGCTTTTGCAGACTCTTTTTTTAATATATTGTATATGATATAATTTATCGTGGATGGTAAACAATTTACCATCCAAAAACATCATTTCATAAAGGAGATGAAGAATATAAGAAGGTGTAAAAATGAATAACTTATTTGTGTTCATGGATTATCAGAATCAGCCTGTTGATCCAGAATTAGTAACACAAAAGCTTAACGATTATGGAAAATTGGTTGGAGGAAAGGCGTATGGGCACTGGTCGAAATTTCCTGCAACAATGTTTTCTTTTTCAAGGCACGGTATTGAATTGATTGAAATGCCCGAAGATGGTTTCGGAAACAAGAAGGGTAATGACATTAAATTAGCGGTAGACGCAATGGAAACTATGTTTTCATTACCACATGTAGGGGATTTCGTGTTAGTTACAGGAGATGCTGACTTTGTACCTCTTGTAAAAAAATTAAGGACTTATGGAAAGTCAGTAATTGTAATAGGTAGAAGTAAAAATACTTCTCCCGATATGCAATTGTCTGCGGACACTTACATACCTTACGAAGAAATTGTTAAGTCTGAAAAGATAAATTCTACAGATTCTTTTGATGATATTGTTGAAGAAATCATCAAAATAATGGAAGAAAAGAATTTACAACCAGATGAAATAGTTATAAAAAGAATAATTACGGGTATGGGGATTTATTACGGCACTTTTGGTTACAAGACAATGGCTTCTTTTATAAAAGATATTCAAAAAGAAGTTAAGAAAATAATTTTAAAAGAAGTAGAATATTCTGAATATGAAGAAAACTACATGAGATTCCTTGAAAGGTTGGTTGCTACAAGTGATTTAGCTATGGATGTAGAAAAACTTGCAAAATCAGCAAAACAAAAACATCAATGGATAGCTAAAAACTCCAGCAGTGAAACGCTTAATCATTTCATAATGCAGATGATAAGCAATGGAAGGCTTAGACAAAACAAGAAGGGGTTTTTATATGTTCCTGCTCCAAGAAGATGGGAGATAAAATACGATAAGATTCTTCCTTATCCAGAATTGAGAGAAAAATTTACAAAACATGTTTATGACCTATTCACAAAGGGTAAAGTGTCTACTATATCAGATGCTCTTCACAGAGCAAAAGATGATCTAAATTTAACAAATAAAGTTATAGGTTCTTTTGGGATAGCATTAAAGTTTTCAGGGATGTTCTTAGGGCCTGATGGGTCTGATTATGTTAGTTTGAAAACACCTGTAAAACTTAACGGTAGCTTTGACGAGTTCAAAATTTCTTTAGATACTTTTTATGTAAAAAGAATTTTAAAAGATGAAGATATACATGAAAATTCACTTCCAATAGTTTCAAAATATGTTTTTGATGAATCAAGTCCAAATCCAGTTAAAAAAGTTTTGGATTATCTTGTGAAAGCAAAAGAAGTCAAACTTGAAAAAAGCTATTACAAATATTACAAATAAAGCATTAGCAACCATTGAATTATGATGGTTTTAGTATTAGAAAAATATTTTATGATTTATAAGAATAAAGCTGGCTTTTTAGCCAGCTTTTTTATATAGTGTTTAATATTTTTTTGCTTCTATTATTTCATTTTTATATTTTTTATAAGAAGGAAATCCTTTTTCTTCAGCGATTTGCAGATGATTTTCAATATCATAATCTACCCTTTTAAATTCAGTTTCCATATCTTTATCCTTTCTGATATCGAGAACTATGAAACTTGCCTTAGGAATCTCGTCAAAAGGAAGCCCTACACTTCCAACGTTAATTATCTTTTTACCGTTTATTTCCTTGTAAAAGTATTGATGAGAATTACCACACAATAAGACATCTTCTTCAACATTCTTCAGCATTTCTTCAATTTCTTTATCTGTTCTTTTTGAATCAATAACATCATTATTTGATATTGGAGATCCGTGTACGCATAAGAAACTTTTATCAAATATTTCAAAAGAATCTTTCTCAGGTAATCTACTTAAAAATCTAAGGTTATTATTGCTAAGTTCATTTTTTGCAAAAAGAAAATATTCATAGGATTCTTTTTTTAGTTTGTTTTCTATTTGATTGATTTCTTTTAAATTAAACCATTCATCTGTATTACCTTTAAGCCAAATATATGGCTTTATTTGTTTCATAAATTGAAAACAATCTTTAGGTTCTGGCCCTTTTAAAACCAAATCCCCCAAAAACACTATTTCATCAATATCTTCTGTTTCAATAGCGGACATAACAGCACTAAGAGCTTCAAAATTTCCATGAATATCCGACATAACAGCTATTCTCATAAAATCACCTCTCGTTTATATCATAACTATTATACATTTTTTAAAAAATTAAAAAAATGTTGTATAATTAGATAAAATTAGTTAGGAGGATGAACTATGAATTTGAAAAATTTAACCATTAAAAAAATACAAAAAATGTTTGAGGGAAATGAGCTTACATCAGTAGAATTAACGGAATTTTACTTAGGTAGAATTGCTAATTACAACGGAAGATTGAATGCAATAATAGAAATAAATCCAGATGCTTTAGATATCGCCTTTAAAATGGATCAAGAGAGAAAAAATGGGAAAGTAAGAAGCCCACTTCATGGAATACCTTTTGTTATTAAAGCCAATATTGACACTGGAGATAAAATGAGGACAAGTGCAGGAGCCATTGCATTAAAAGACAATTATGCTGAAAAAGATGCTCATATTGTGAAACTTTTGAGAAAAGCTGGGGCTGTATTGTTGGGAAAGGCCAATTTAAGCGAATTTGCAAATTTCATTTCTTTTAACCTTCCAAACGGATTTTCTGCTGTTGGAGGGCAAACGAAGAACCCATATGGAGATTACGATACAGGTGGTTCGAGTTCTGGTTCTGGAGTAGCTGTAGCAGCAGATTTTTGTACTTTTGCAATAGGGACTGAAACATCAGGCTCTATTCTTTCTCCTGCAAGTTCAAATTCTTGCGTTGGACTAAAACCAACAACAGGAAGTATTAGTAGAACAGGGATAATCCCTATATCACACAGTCAAGATACTGCAGGGCCCATCACTAGAACAGTTGAAGATGCTTACTTGGTTTTCAAAGAAGTAGTTGGATACGACAAAAAAGATGTTAAAACAATTATTGCTAAAGATTATAATTTAAAAAGAAAAGAAAAAAAATCTTTTAAAAACAAAAAGTTTGGATATCATAAAACTATAATAAACTATCTTAGTGAATCTCAAAAAATAGTTTGGGAAGAATCTATAAAAATGTTGGAAGCAAATGGTGCAGAGGTAATACCTTTTGAATATGAGGATATGAATAGAATATCTAATATAAACACATTGCTCTATGAATTTAAATACGGAATAAACAATTATTTGAAAGATAAAAAATTGGAAGTTAAGAGTCTTACAGATGTAATAAAATTCAACCAAAGAAACAGAAAAGCTATTCCATACGGTCAATCTATATTGCTAAAAGCAAACTCAACCTCAGGATATTTAAAAGAAAAAGAGTATTTGGAAAGCTTATTAGACGATAGAAAATATTCAAGAGAAGAAGGTATTGATAAAAAAATTGAAGAATTGGGATTAGATGCCATTATTTCTCCAGCCAATTTTGGAGCCATGGTTCCTGCAAAAGCAGGTTATCCTTCAATCACAGTTCCTGCGGGATACACGGATGAAGGTCCTTTTGGATTTACGTTTAGCCACAAAGCTGGTAGAGAAACGGAAATAATATCTTTAGCTGAATTATTTGAAAAGATGCACGATGTTAGAAAACTTCCAGAATTAAAATAATATCAACAGAATAAATTTCATTAAAAAAATACTTGCTTGTGCAAGTATTTTTTTAATAGTTCCAACCTATTTTTACATCTTAATAAAGTTCTTGTCCAGTACTCAAAGCTATGATCACACCTATTATTGCCATAACCAAAGAAACAATGATCAAAACGCCTTGAATGGTAAAATAAACTCTTAAATTATCTAAAATTTCTTCAATATGCTTTTCATTTTTTCCTTCATCATATTTATAAGCCATAGCGGAGTTTCTGATTTTCATTAGTTTAATAGCCATAAAAATAGTTATAATGCCTGGAATAGCCCCAACTCCATATGCAAAAAGCCCCCCAATTACGCCAATTATTCCTCCAATTAGTGAAAGAATACCTATGAAATACGTCCATTTACCCAGTTTTTCTACTAAATCTACAGAAATCATCTCAATCCCCCCTTTTTAATTATAATTTGATTATAATATATATTTAAGTTGATGACAAGCCATTTTATTTTTATGGTTTTTTTAGTTATAATTAACACGAGGTGAAAAAACTATGAACTTCGATTATCTAAGAGAGAGAATGGTGAATGAAAATCTATTTTCAAGAGGTATAAAAAATGAAAGAGTTTTAAATGCCTTTAAAAAAGTACCAAGAGAAAATTTTATCCCTGAAGAAGAAAAATTACATGCTTACGAAGATCACCCTATACCAATTGGAAATGGTCAAACTATTTCTCAGCCGTATATTGTGTCTTATATGATAGAAAAATTGAATTTGGATAGTAAAGATGTGTTAGAGATTGGCACTGGGTCAGGCTATCAAACAGCCCTTTTGGCAGAAATATTTGAAGAAGTTTATACGATTGAGAAAATTGAAAAATTACAAATAAAAGCAAAAAATGTTTTGGAAAGTTTGGGTTATAAAAATATTATTTATAAAACTGGTAATGGAATAAATGGTTGGAAGGGTAAAAGTTTTAGCAATATAATAGTTTCAGCAGCAGCAAGGCACTTTCCTGACAAGTTATTTGAACAACTAAAAATTGATGGGGTTATGATAATTCCTATTGGAGAAACTTTTTTTCAAAATTTGTACAAAATTACAAAAAAAGATGAAAACAACATAGAAAAAGAAGAATTAATCGGGGTAAGATTTGTTCCTTTAGTTGATGATTAATAATAAGTTGAGGTGATTATATGTACGATAAAAAAGGCTCTTATAAACAAGAATTTAAAATTAAATCGAATATATTAAATATCAAAAAATTGATATATTTTTCTTTAGCGATCGGTTTGATCAGTTTAATGATATCTGCTATTAATTTTTTTAACTCTAATTTAGATGCTGGATTAGTTAATTTGGGTTATTCAATATTTAGTATATTCATTTCATTTAGTTTGAAAATACTTTCAAATAAAGATATTAAATCAATGAAAAAATTGAATACACTTTTTAGTTCTTATATTTTTACAGTGTATTTGTGGGCCTTTAAAGACTACTTTTTTAATGGAAGTATAGCTATGAGTCTTTGGATGTTCAACATGATGATTTTAATTGTTGCGTTTTTATTTAACCAGAATAAGAAAATACATTTAATTAGCACTTTTATAGCTACATTGAGTTTTTCTATTGCATTATTTATTGAAGGATTTCAAATACCTCAACTTATTTTTTATAACTCAATTATATTTTTTGCTTTTATATTTTCTAATTTGTTGAACAACAATTTTTTCGATTTACTCTATAAAAATTATGAAAGTGAGATTTTGATAAATCAAAAAGATAAAGTCATTGATGAAATCAAAGAGGAGGTTAGATTAGAGATACAAAATAAAACTTCTGCGATTGAAAAGCTTTACGAAGAAACATCTAAAACAAATGAAAAATTAAAAAAAACTATGGAGGAATTGAAAAGCTCTTATTCAGATTTAAACAAAAAATCAGAAGAACACTACCTTCTTTTTAGGATATCTATGAAGTTTAGTTCCTCTGATTCAAGTTCAGAAAAAATTGAATACGCATTGAAGTTACTTGGAGAGTTTACAAATGTAAGCAGGGTTTACATATTTGAAAATGATTATAAAAATAAAACAACATCGAACACTTATGAGTGGACTGACTATAAAGTAGAACCAGAAATAAATAACTTACAGGGAATCCCTTTAAACGATATTTCTGAATGGATGGAAATGTTGAAAGAAGAAGGAATGATAAAATCATCTAATATAGAAGAATTGCCAGAAAGCATAAAAAACTATTTAGAGCCACAAAATATAAATTCTATACTTGTCCTACCGATATTCTTGGAAGATGAAATATTTGGATTTATTGGATTTGATGATTGTGAATCCTATAAAAATTGGGGGAAAGACAAAATTGAGTTGTTGAGAATAATTTCAACTCTTATAAGTCACGAACTCGAAAGAAAAATAAGTAATGAAAAGTTAAAACAAGCTAAAATAAAAGCAGAAATATCTAATGAAGCTAAAACCAAATTTCTTGCAAATATGAATCATGAGATTAGAACTCCTATAAACACAATTTTTGGGGTAAATTCTTTGTTATTACAAAAAAAAGGTTTAGATTCTGATTCAAAAAAACTTTTAAACATGTCCTATGAAGCATCAAAAAATTTACAGGATTTAATAGAAAATATCCTTGATTTTTCAAAAATAGAACAGGGGAAAATAGAACTAAACAAAACAAACTTTAACTTAAAAAATTTACTGGATGAGATTATAGAAAACTATAAGATGAAAAACGAAAATAACGTTGATATAAACTTTGATTATAATTCAGAAATAGATGTTTTTTATGCTGATAAAGTAAAGATATATCAAATAATAAATAATATTTTTGGAAACGCTTATAATCACACTGAAAGTGGATATATTTCACTTAAATTCAAATCAGAAAAACATTTAAATGATGAATATAAATTGTGTTTTACAATTGAGGATACAGGAAAGGGAATTAGTGAAGAAAATTTAGAGAAAATTTTCAAAGAATTTTATCAGGTTTATAGCGAAAATCAAAGAAATTATTCTGGAGTTGGTTTAGGGTTACCTATATCAAAAAAGTTAATAGAAATGATGGATGGAGAAATTAATGTAGAAAGTTTAATTGATAAAGGGACAAAAATTAATTTTTCATTTTTTGTTGAAAAAGGTCAATTACATAATGAGAAAAAAACTGGTTTTGCAAAAATACTTTTTAATAATAACAAAGTTTTGTTGGTAGAAGATAATAAAGTAAATCAAGAAATTCAAAAAAGAATATTACAAAATTATGATTTAAATGTAGACGTAGTAGACAATGGACAAGAAGCGGTAGAAATAATAGAAAATAACCCGAATAAATATGAAATAATTTTTATGGATATATCAATGCCTGTTATGAATGGTTTTGAAGCTATAAGTTATTTAAGGAACGAAGTATCAGAAAATAAATTCAAAATAATAGCTTTAACAGCTTTTACTTCTAGCATTGATAGAAAAAAAGTTTTTGATTTTGGTTTTGATGATTTTATACCAAAACCAATTGAAGAAAATGAACTTTTAAGAATATTGAAAAAATTTTTGAAGGACGAAAAACAGAATCAAAATAAAATTGAAAATATAACTAAAAATAAAGATATATTAGATCTATTTATAAAAGATTTAGAAGAAAAAATCCCTTTAATAGAGAATTACTATGATGAGATGAATTATGGAAAAATGTCTGAAATTTTTCATCAAATTAAAAATCCTTTTAAGTATTTAAAATATGAAGAAATGTATGAAGTAGCAAAAGAATTAGAAAAAGTTGCAAAGAACAATGATAAAAATGAAATAAAAGTATTATACCCTGAATTTAAAGAAAAAATCGAAGATTTTATAAAAGAAAATAAGGAGTGATTTATGTGAACAACACTCTAGACGAACTACTCTATGGAATTGGTCAAGAATTAAAACCATCCCTTCTAAAAGGGATAATTGCGTTAAAAAATGGAGAAGAATATGTTCAAATAAGCACATATGATGGATTAAAAAATAGTTTGAGAGATGACCAAAAAGGGATCACTTTTTTATTAAATAACAGGTTAAATGATATTATAAATCAAAATAGTTTCTTTTCAAGAGAAATTAATGTAGACGACTTTAGGGAGCAGTTTTGGTGGGTTCTCTCAGAGTTGAGACAAAAAGAAGTAAACCTTTTTATAAAGCCTCTTTATAAGCCTCTTATTAACAATTTAGAGGAAATAGGTGTTATAATTTTTATTTCATTAAACAATTTAACGGTTGAAATTAATGATATATTGGATAGAGAATACATGTTGATAAATGAGGCTTCATACAATTTGTATAAAAAATATGAAAAAAATAACATAATCCGTGTTTTTATAAATAGTATGGTGAAAATGTTAAAACAAGATCATCCTAAAATATATGAACATTCTTTAAGGACATCTGATCTTACAACATTAATAGCCCAAACTCTACATTTAAAAACAGATGAGGTTGAGAAATTGAGAAATGCTTCTATTATTCACGATTTTGGAAAAGTATTTTTATCAAAATCTGACCAAAGTTATAATCAAGATTTAAAATCTATAGAAAATCAAATATACTATTCTCATACAGATAAATTATTTGAACTTTTTAAAAACAATCCTTATATGAAAGAAGTTCTAAATATATCTTACAAACACCATGAAAAACCAAATAAAAAAGGATATTATGGGCTGGGAGAGGAAGATTTAGGGATATTAGATAATATACTCATTATTAGTAATGTTTTTGACAATCTTTTTCATAAAGAAAATGACACAAAAACTGTAAAGCAAGTACTGGAAAAAATGGAATTAATGGCTGATAGAAGAGAAATAGATAAAGATATTTTTCAAAATTCTAAAGAAGTTATTTCTTCTTTTTATGGAGGCTTTTTACATTTTTCTCCTACAACATCAATAGGAGTTTCAAAAAATATACATATACAAGACCCAGTCAAGAAAGAGGAAATGCATAAAGCGGAAATAATTAATTCCCTTGGGAATTTAATCATCATTAATTTTGAAAAAAACCCTGAGTTCTCTTTGGGTAGAAATCTTATTTTTATGTGTGATGTTGGAGGTTTGATAGAAAAATTTAACGCGAAGATTATATCAAAAACAAAAAATGATTATACTCTACTGATTTGGGTTAAAGAAAAAAACAAAAATAAAACATTAAAAATATATTGGAACGAAGAAGCATCTTTACACAAACTTCCTATTGAATTTAAATCTTTAGAAAATATCAATTTAGAAAAAAACTTTGATCAAAAAATATTAATAAGAAAATTGGGTGGGGAAGAATTAGTTTTTCAAAGTGAAGAGGAGATAATAACTGGTGAAAAAAGAATTATTAATTTTGAATATAAAGGTGAAAGAATACTGATTCCTGGAATAATAAAAAGCAAAATACATGAAACCAGTAATATAATATATTTTTTTGAATATTTAGAAATGAAAGATAAAGATTTGAGCAAAGTGTATAGGGCAATTTTCAAAAAACAAGTTGAATTAAAATTAAAAGTATAAGGGGGATATTTTTATGAACAATAAATCAATATTTGTTATAGAAGATTATGATATAGATTACGAAATAATAAAAAAAGAAATGGAAGAAAATGGAATTATTAATGAAATCAAAAGATTCAAAAATGCAGAAGATGCTATTAAAGAATTAGAAAAAAAAGAAAAACCTTCGATCATATTGTTGGACATAATGCTTCCAGAAATGAATGGTATAGACTTTTTAAAAGCTGTTAAAAAAGAAAAACTTTTAGAGGGGATTAAAGTTATAGTTTTAACAAAAAAAGAAGAAGACAAAAATAGGATAGATTCTTTCAACCTTGGGGCAGTTGGCTATATGAATAAACCTTTTGATATAAATGATTTTATAAATATAGTGAGATCAAATGGAGAATAATTTTAAAATAACTTTTATAAATAACAAAAAACTATTGGAATACAAAGATGAAGATATGAAAATATTATTTACAACAAAAGATTTTGGTTCATTTTCAACTAATGATGCAAAGGGATATAAAGAATTACTTCAAGAAATTAATCTTGAAGATAACGTTTTGATTCTTTCAGACCAAGTTCATGAAAACCACGTTGAAACAATTAAAAAAATCGAAAAAGAAGTATTGAAGCTCAAAGATACAGATGGAATGGTAACAAATCTTTCTAAAACATCTCTTTGCACAGTTTACGCAGATTGTGTCCCTCTCTTTTTTTATGATAAAACGAAAAAAGTAATCGCCAGTTCTCATTCAGGCTGGAAAGGAACAGAAAAAAACATAGCAAAAGAAACTATAGATAAAATGAAGACCAATTATGGATGTAAGCCAGAAGATATAAAATGCTTGATAGGCCCTTCAATATCTCAGAAAAATTACGAGGTAGATGGAAAAGTATTCCAAGCAATAAAAAATGTGACTGATACAGAAAAAATAGCAATAAAGCAAGGAGAAAAATACCTTATAGATTTATGGCAAGCGAACAAGATGTTGATTGAAAAAGAAGGTATACCTACTGAAAATATAACGATCTCTGGATTTTGTACCTATGAATTTAGCGAACTTTTCTACTCATATAGACGTGAAGGTCAAAATGCGGGAAGAATGACTGGGATAATAACCATTTTATAAAATTATATTATAAAACCATCGTGCAGAGGAACATTCACGATGGCAACACAACTTATATGGGTAAGTTATGATTCATTTATATACACACAATCTGTTAGGACCTTATCACCTTTTTGAACATCATTTGCAAAAGCCTCGCAATTTTTAGAACCGCAAGCTCCACAATTCATACCAGGTAATTTTTCCAGGACAGGGTTATAATTTTCTTCTGTTTCATCCAATATTTCTTCTCTGCTAACAATCTTGCTTACAAAAAATGACATTACCAATATTGCGGGGATAGTCAATAGATATCTTGTTAGTGCGAAGCTAATTCCAAGAAAACTAGATTCAACCATGAACATCACTATTTTAATTACAGCCCAAGAGCTTATTATGATAACAGTGTTGGCAACAGAAGCACCCTTTTTTAATAACGAATGAGTTACTGGAAAGGCTGCATAAATTGGACCAGCTGAAAAGGATCCTATTATAAAAGAATAGATTTTGCCTTTTATTCCAGAGCCATCGCCAAAATGTTTAATTATCACTTCTCTTGGTACCCATTGGTTAATTAAAGCGGATATTATCATTATTGCTGGCATGATTTGGAGCATTTCTAAGAAAAACCCTTTTGTAATATTCAAAGCTTCAAAAAAAGCGTTTGGGTTATAAATAGGGGTTGTAAATATCAACAAACCAGCTATTATTATAAATTTGTATTTTTTTATTTTTTCAATCATAGTATGACCCCCATGAGAATAGCTATTATTATCGCCATGAAAAATGCGGTTATATTTCTAACTATACTGAATTTTTTCTTGAAATACTTTTTTTCAATTGGAAATGTTGCAAAACCTACCATCGTCAATGTTGTTATAAAAGCAGCTATAGCTGTTAAGTTAGCTCCGCTTGTATACAAAGATTTAGATAATGGGAAAGCTATAAAAGCTGGAATGATAGTTACAGTACCTATAAGAGCACCCCATAAAGTACTTACAAATTCGTTGGCGCTTCCCAAAAGGTTACGAATATAACTCTCTGGAATGATTGCCAAAACCCAACCTATTATCGCCATTATTCCTACTATCTCTATCAACATTTCTTTCATCATAACCAAAGCATTTTTCAAAGTATCTTTAGTTTTTGGGACATCTTTTTTGAAAGACCATGCAAGAAACCCGCCTGCTCCGAATATTAGTAAAATAGTTGTCAAATTGTCCACCTCCGTAATTTTATTATAAGAAAAAAAATAAAAAAATACCGTGATCTATATCACGGTATAATATATTGAGGTGATTATATTGAATTTGGTTGATTTAATCAAGAAAGAATTTGATATCAAAAAGATGAACAAAATTTTTCTAAAGAAAGGAAGTATATATAAGAAACCAACAGATGAAATCAACAACATAACTTATTTGATTTCAGGGAAGTTGAAAATTGTAAAATACCTCCCATCTGGAAAAGAGCTAATAATAAGACACATTAATAAAAACAATACTTTTGCTGAAACATTGCTATTTTCTGTATCCAATTATCCTGCATATATAATAGCAGATATCGACTCAAAAATTGTAGAAATAAGTAAAGAAAAGATTTTGGAACATTTATCAGATATCAAGTTTACAACCGAATATATAAAATCTATTTCTGATAAAATAAAAGTTCTAACCGATAAAATAGAGTTTCTCTCTTTTGAAAATACGAAGAAAAAATTGGCTTATTATTTGATAAACCTTTATGAATTTCAAAAAAGCAAACATATATACATAGATAAATCTAAAGCAGAAATAGCCAGAATTTTCGGTTCTACAAGAGAAAATATATCAAGAAATTTTTCATCATTCGAAAAAAATAAAATCATCAAAATAATAGATAATCGTAAAATTGAACTAAAGAATATAGAAGTTTTAGAGGATATTCTTCTTTCATAAATTATAATTCTATAGTTATTTCATCTATTATTACAGCTTTTCCGCCAACTTTGACTTTTTCATATATTCCTTCTTTTGATTCTACAATTGCTTTTATTTTTGATGGCTTTTTCATTTTATATCCTTGTTCAAAAACCATTTTTTTGTTAGGTTTGTAAATCCCCTGTTCAACAAAATAACTCGCTAGAGCACCACTTGCTGTACCTGTGGCTGATTCTTCTTTAATCCCCAAATTGGGTGCAAAATTTCTGCAAGAGGCATGAAAATTTTTTCTCTCCAAGTTAAAAATATGAAAACCCGCAGAATCGTTTTCAACACATATTTTAGCAATTTTATCGAAATTTGGAATTAAGAAGTTCATTTTGTCAAAAGATTTTATTGGAACAATTATATCTTTCAACCCTGTGGAAACTATTTGGACAGGGTATTCGGAATAAAAATCTTCTACAGAAATATTCAAAGCTTCTGCAATTATTTTTTTGTCTAAGTATTCTCCAAAATAAGGGATATTCTGGTCCATCATGATTTCTTCGTTTATGCTAACATCTATACCCAATAAACCAGCTTTAGTTTCTTGGTTGTATTTGCCGGGGGATATGATTCCCTTTTTATTCAATAGTGAAAAAGTAGCTATTGTTGCATGTCCGCATAGATCAACTTCATCAACAGGTGTAAAAAATCTTACTTTAAAGTCAGCTTTATCTGATTTTGAAACAAAGGCTGTTTCTGAATAGCCTACTTCTTTTGCAATGTACTTCATTTCTCCTTCTTTTAAATTGTCTGCGTTTAACACAACTCCAGCAGGATTTCCGCCATTTATACTATCAGTAAATGATGATAATCGGTAAACTCTTATTTTCATTTTTTAACAACCTCCTCCTGATTATTATAACAGAAATTAGTTAGTTGATTAAACAAAATATTAATATAGTAATTAAGGTTATATGTTATTAGTTCTTTAATTTAAACAAATATTACAAATATTGCCGTAATAAATCTATTATGTGATTATTTTTTTATTTTGAAGTATAATAAACGTGAATAACTAAAAAGGGAGGCATATAAAGTATGGCTGATTTTATTGATTACATAATTCATGGGGATGATATGCAACTTGTAGAAATTGAATTAGACCCTGGTGAAGGCGTCAGGGCTGAAGCTGGAGCTATGATGTATATGGAAAATGATATAGAAATGCAAACAAACACTGGCGGTGGAGTTTTTAAAGGTTTGAAAAGAATGTTCACTGGAGAAAGTTTCTTTATAACAAATTTTGTACATAGAGGTTCTGGAAAAGGTCATGTGGCTTTTGGAGCTCCTTATCCTGGAAAAGTAGTACCTATTGATCTTGTTGCTTTTAATGGAACTTTCATTTGTCAAAAAGATAGTTTCCTGTGTGCTGCTAATGGAATTGAAATTGAAATTGAATTAACTAAAAAATTAGGAACTGGGTTATTCGGTGGTGAAGGATTCATTCTTCAGAGGTTAGAAGGTCATGGGATGGCTTTTATCCATGCTGGTGGAGCTTTAATTAAAAGACATTTACAACCTGGAGAAATTTTAAAAGTAGACACTGGTTGTATTGTTGGATTTGAAAAAACAGTTGATTATGATATTAATTTTGTTGGCGGTTTTACCAACGCATTGTTTGGAGGAGAAGGTTTATTTTTGGCAACTTTAAGAGGACCAGGAGTTGTTTATTTACAATCATTACCTTTTTCAAGACTTGCAGATAGAATTATGGCTGGTGCAAGAAAAACCGGAACTACAAAAGGTGAGCAAAAAGGATTTTCTGGAATAGGTGGAAATATTTTTGGTGGTTTTTTAGGTGGAGATAATAACTATTAAAAAAATAAATCCTGCTTAGCAGGATTTATTTTTTTGACATCGATTCTTTTATTTTTTCTTCAAGGGCTTTATAAGCTTTGTTTGGTTTCGAAATATTCATTGTGACCTTTTCCATTGGGCACATATCGTCACCTGTTTTGTTCAAAATATATTTCACTTCTTCATCATAAGTGTATGGGAAATCTTTGTCATTAAAAACTTCCATTGCAGTTTCGCTCATTATATAGCCATGAACTTCTTTTGCTTTGGCATATAACATCAATAAAGCTGCTGCTTTACCAATAACTTTATCTGCTATAGAAGATTCCTTCAGCATGGATTTATTTTCTCTTATGATTTTAATCAAAGGTTTTATTCCATCTTCTTGAGAAGCGGCAATGATGTGACCGTCTTTAACTGCCACAAAACTATAATTCCCTTTTTCTAAAAAATCTTTAGCTTTTTCTATATCCTTCATTTAGTGAACCCCTTTTTTCTAAAATTTGAACTATTAGAGGAATTAAAACAATCTGTAGGATTATGCCCGGTAATCCTGATACAACAGCTCCCCAAACAGTTATTCCATTAGGAATATTCATCATAAATATATTGGAAAGAACTATAATCCCTAATCCATAAGTTAATCTACCAAATAACATTGCGGTTATCAAAGAAAGGAACATATTCATCCTTTTCTTTTCAAAAAGATATCCTGAAATTAGTCCGTATACGGGCAATTCAAACATCATTAAAAAAAGTATTGGCACTGGAGAAATAGGAGGCATTCCAGTCAAAAGAGAACTCAAAGCTGGAGTTAAAAAGCCTGCTAATAACCCATATAAAGGGCCTGCTATGAACCCAGTTAATAGAACTGGGATGTGCATAGGTAACAAAATGCTTCCCAAATTAGGCCCCCCAATCAAATGAAAAATCTGAGGCAATAACACACCAAGTGCTATCATTATTGCAGCTGTGATCATTTTTCTTGTCCTTGAATTCATAATTCACCTCTTATAATATATTTACTTTGTTATTATACATTAAAATGATTTGTATTACAAACTATATTTAGTCTTTTAAGGAACTAATAGCCAGAAACAATAAGGGTGTTGTGAGTAATGATAACATATAAACCTTTTGATAATTCAATTCTCCATCGAGTAGATAAACGTAAAATAACCCCATTGAAATTATAAAATATCCAAAAAATCCACCTATTTTAGATTTTGTAGCAATAACAGTTGCCAACAAAATAAATGCTGGTAAAATAAATTCTTGAGGTATAGAAAATCCATGTGAAACAAATGTGTATAAAAATAATAATAGAGTGATAATATATCCAGCTCTTTTTATAAGTATGTCTCGACCTCTTAAAAAAAGTGTTCTAAAAAGATTGGTATATATTAAAGGGATTAATATAAAGATTTCCAAAAATATGGGTTTAATTTCCAATTGTAACGATACACTTACAATTGCTATGGAAATTATTATGAAGAGTGAGTGCATAGCAGATTTGTTAAAAACTATTTTTCCTTGATCATCAAGTTTGTTGTATTTTTTATATTCCATAAACAAAATAATAAAAAACAATAAAAAGTAATACCCGTTGAAGTTTGAAAGATATAAAATTGATATTATTCCCAAAAGTTCTAATAAAGACCATGTTCTAATTTTCATTTTTTCACCCCTTGTGAATAAAATGTAAATTTAAGGGTTAACTCTTAAATTTACAAATATTTAACAAAAATAAATAAAAAAACAGCTTGACATTTAGTTTGCTTAGCGTAATATAATATATATGAAAATAGTCTCACCCACTATGTATGCTACATAATTTTTAAGAGAGGGCGTTATTAAATTAACGTCCTCTCTTATTATACAACATTTCTACATGAGGGATGTTATCCTCAAGGTAAACGTCTGAAACTGTATCAAAACCAAAACTGTTATAAAACTTTTCCAGATACTTTTGGCCAGATAACCTTATTGATGTTTCTCCCCACTTTTGTTCAACAAAATTTATAGCATTTTTTAAGATCTTCTTGGCATAACCGTTACCTCTATAATTTTTATTTACTATGACTCGACCTATTGAAACCTCGTCATAAGAGACACCTTTTGGTAATATTCTTAAATATGCAATTATTTCATCTTTTTCTTTTATAAAATGATGAATAGCTTTATAATCTTTTCTGTCAAGTTCTGGATAAGGGCAATTTTGTTCCACAACAAAGATATCTATTCTTAATTTAATTATCTCGTATAATTCTTTTTTTGTTAGTTCATCAAAATTCTTATAATATTCCATTTTCGACCTCCAAAATACAAAAAAAGACTTCGCATTTTTGCGAAGCCTAAAATTCACTATCATTACAATGATAACATGAAAATCAAAAAATGTAAATAAATTTAATATAAAATGATAATTAAAAAATTAAGACTTATTTTCTAAAAAAATACTATTAGTTTTTCATTTTTTTGTTATAATATATGTGTATATTAAAATTAGGAGGTTTTATCGTGAAAATAGGATTTTGTGGTTGTGGAAACATGGGGTCTGCAATACTTGGAGGTTTAATCGAATCAAAAATTGTAGTAGAAGACGACATATTTATTTATGAACCAAATGATGATAATATAGAAAAAATCCATAATTCGTATGGTCAGGTGAATTTTCTAAAAAGCAACATCGACGTTGTTGATAAAAGTGAAATTATTTTTATCGCAGTTAAACCATATATGTATAAGACTATTTTAGAAGATATAAAAGATAAGTTGAACAAAGAAAAAATAGTTATAACTATAGCTCCTGGAATATCTATAAAAGAAGTAAAAAATATAATAGAAAATAAAGCTAAGGTTGTTAGAACAATGCCAAACACACCAGCATTAGTAAGAATGGGTATGACAGCAGTGAGCTTTGATGAATTAATCGAAGATTCTGAAAAACTTGATGTGATTTCCTTATTGGAGAGTTTTGGAGAGGTGGAAGTAATAAATGAAGGCTTAATGGATCATATTCCAGCTGTTTCCGGGTCATCCCCAGCATATGTTTACATTATGATAGAAGCTATGGCAGATGGAGCAGTTAAAGCTGGAATTCCAAGGGATAAAGCTTATAAATTTGCAGCACAATCTGTTATGGGTGCTGCAAAAATGGTTATTGAAACGGGTAAACACCCAGGAGAGCTTAAAGATGCAGTGTGTTCACCAGGGGGAACAACGATAAAATCCGTTGCAAAATTGGAAGAAAAAGGATTTAGAAGTGCAATTATTGAAGCTATGAAAGAATGTTACATGTGATTTTTTGATTAATTATATTTTAACTTTCATCCGATAATATTAATACATGGAGGTGAAAGTTATGAGAATAAACAGGATAAATGAAATTGAAAGAAAATATTCTGAAAGAACTCAGCCAGTTACAAATGACAGAGTTGAAGGAGTAAAAGATAATTATAAGCAATTTCAAGAGCATCTCCACAGAGAAATGACGGAAAAGGGAAAAAATAAGAAAAAGAAGAAATCTATGCTTTTTTATCCAGACACTTTGATAAGGGATGATATAGATTATAGTAAGGTTTTGTATACAGAGCTTTCAAAAAATAAGAAAAAACACGTAATAAAAAAAGATACTTTTGAATTATTTGCAGAGAGAAATAGAAGAATAAAAAAAGGATCTAAATTAAAGCCACGATATTTTAGAGGTTAATAACAAAGCACCCATATAAAGGGTGTTTTGTTTTAATTAAAAAGGAGATAGGAGAAAATAATGAATCCATTTAAAATCATAAAAACAAGATATGTTTTCTTATTGATGATAACTTATTTGGCAGTAAATATAGTTTTTGATATATGGTTTGATGTAGAAAATAATGTTTTAGAAGCTTTATTAACTCAAATAGGATTTCAGCTGGTAATTATATTTTGGATGTTTTACGAAATGCTTCAGGTTAACAAGAGAGTTGATTTTAAAATCAAACATTTTTTTCAAGATGATCAAAAATCAAACGGGTTTTCTATAATATACTTGATTTTTCTATTCATTTCTTTGATATTCAGTGTGATAATATCTTCGTCTATTTTGCAATTAATGCCTGATTTTATCCAAGAATATCTAAATAATCTAATGACGAACTATGAAAATGCCGTAGTGTTTTCTCAAGACGCTACATTTTTAATATCAACACTTCAGTTTCTAACAATCGTAGTGCTTGCTCCGATTATGGAAGAATTTTTATACAGAGGTTTTTTGATAAATAGGCTTTCTTTAAAATTTGGTCTTGGTTGGGGAGTTTTTATTTCTACACTCCTATTCACAATAGGCCATGGAGATATAATAAGTAGCTTTATAAAAGGGTATGCTTTTTCAATTATATACGTAAAGACTAAAAGTTTAAAAATACCTATAATCTTTCATGTTTTGAACAATTTATTTGCGTTCACTCTTTTTAAAACTTTTGACGCTTCGAAAATGGATTCACTTCAGATACCTGAATTTATAGCGGTTATTTTATTTTTGCTTTTAATAATATCTTTTCCTATTTTGATTCATTTCTTCTATATGTACAGAGTTAGAGACGAAAAGATTTCTCCATTCGAAAAAATTTTTAAAGGGGATGAATTAGATGTACAGGATGAATAAAGATGGTGAATTTGATTTTATAAATACCAAAGTGAATAACAACAAATACGTAACCCCTTTGCTAACCGACTCACATTTACATGTTATTGCCTATGGTGAAAAGTTATCAAATCCAGATTTGGAATTTAAAAGTATTTTGGAAATTAAAAATATAATTGAAGCTAAGTTGAAAGATAACCCAGAAAAACTAATTTTAAGAGGTTGGTCAGAGCCTGGAGTTCCCAAAAAAGATTTTTTAGACTCAATTAACAAAAATATTCCCATGATGATGGTTCGCCGATGTGGCCATGTTGCTACTATTAATAGTAAAATGCTTGAAAAAATAGATTTTTCTGGATATGAACAATACGTTGATGAAAAAGATGGTTTTATATATGAACAAGCCCTTGAAGTAGTTTATGCTGAAATAGGGTATTATCAGAATATAGAAAAATCTTTTGAAAAAGCACAAGAAAGTTTACTTAACGAAGGCTTTGGGTTTATCCATTCTGAGGATATTCACGGTATAACAAAAGATGAACTTCCGTTTGAAAATTCTAAGATAAAAGTCTACGAAAAGATAGCTGTAAATAATTTAAAAGAATTGTATTTATTTGATGAGAAAAAATATTTTGAAGAATTTAATTCTGTAAAAGTGTATACAGATGGTTCTTTTGGTGGATGGACTGCTTTAATGAAAGAAAACTATTCAGATAAAAATACAAAGGGTAAAAAGGTTTGGAAAGATGAAGAACTAAAAAAAGTTATGGAATTTTGTGAGAAAAAACATTTGCATCTTGCCATGCATGCGATAGGAGACGGAGCCGTTGACCAGATACTTCAAATTGCAGAAAAGATTAATCCAAAATCACAGCATAGAATTATTCATTCAGCAGTCTTACACGATTATCAACTTGATTTGATAAAAAAACACCGTTTTATTTTAGACATGCAACCATCTTTTATCCCATCTGACGAACCAATTTTAAAAAGTAGACTTGGTGACAGAGTTAACATTACTTATAGGTTTAAAGATATACTTGACAAAAATATAGATCTCTTTCTATCATCAGATGCACCAGTAGAAGAACCAATATGGATAAGATATTTAGATATATTATCCAAGCAGAATATATCGTACAAACAAACATTAAAGATGTTAGTTTTATCGCCACAAATAATAGATGGTTTTGATAGAATTGGTGATATGTACGATAGAAGGTTGATATTTGAAAGGAACCCTTTTGAATATATTACCATGCCAATGGTAGAAATATAAAAAATAGCCTCCTGAAATTTCAGAAGGCTATTTTTTCAATATTTCAAATATGAGGGATGTTCTAAGGGTGATTATTACGGGCGGAGTTACACTCACCATTATATTACCCCCGATAACTTAAAGAAAACTTATAAAAAATTTTTACTTTATTTTTTCAACAATTTTTTTGATAAATTCATCTTTGTCTTGAACATACTTTTCTCTATTGCTAAAAGTTGTTCTAGATAATTTTTCTTTAATTTCAGCGTAAAAATCTCTATCTTTTTTATTTTTTCTCAAATGATCTCTAAATTTAATATGTCTTCTCCAAAAATCACTGTCAAATTTTGCCAAATGAATGTGAAATTTTGTCACTTTATCTTCTGTAGTATATTTAAAGAAAAATCTGTCAGTTATTCCGTTTTCACCAAAGAAAGTGTAATCTAAATTTTTTAATCTTTCAATTATTTGATTTTTATTAAAATCATCTTCATACCCAATCATAATATCTATGATGGGTTTTGCCGATAATCCTTCTACAGCAGTACTTCCTATATGCTCAATGTTATTTATTTCTGGAATATTTTCCTTTAATCTTGATTTTTCGATTTGATATGCTTTTTTCCAAACTTCTGTATATGGGCTTACAACTACATAACCATTCTTAAGTCCGAAAGAGTTATCGAATAGAAAATCATGAACCTCATTTTTGATTTCTGTTAAATTCATTTTTGCGATTTCTCTTAAGCCCATATTTTTTTCAAGTTTTTTTATTAACTGTGTGCCAATATAGTATCCAGTTTCACTATAACCATCTATATCAAACCAATCACCATAAAAGTCGAACTCATCTTTTCCTTCTTCAGCATATCTAATATATTCAGCGCATAGTTTTGGAAGGTTTATCTCACACCATTCTACCCAATCCCCGTGATTACCTTGATGGTAATAATCTTTACCCATGATTTTTTGAGAAAATCTCTGGGCAAAACCTTCCTCATAAAGTATCCAGTATAGATAATCAGATTGATATTTAAACATTCTCTTTGTTAACCAGTCTTTTCCCCTTAAAATCATGTGTAAAATATGTCCAATTTCATGATATATAAGGTCTTGTAGTTCAGAGTTTTGATACCAGCCAAGATCTACTATTTTTTCTAAACCAAAAAAAACAGCTGGTTTATTTTTATAAGTGTCTACATGCCCTGCACCTGTTCCAAGTCCGATAAAGCTAATGGCATAAAATGTTTCATCAACAACTTCTTCTATTTTATTTTTTGAATTTTTTAGGTAATGGATTAAATTTTCATGAGCTATTTCGAATTTATCCCATTTATTTTGAAAAATTGGGTAAATATGTTTTTCAAAAATATCAAATATCTCATAAACTTTATCCTCTCTGTATGATTCAACAATCATTTCTTTTATTTCTGGATATTCAGAAATATATTCATTCCAGATTTTAAAAGTATTTTCAATACTTTTGTTGTCTAGTTTTTCATATCTGATTTTAAACCCATCGTAAATATCTATGATTTCCATATTTCCACCCCCATGAAAATAATACAGATTATTCATAAATCACAAACTATTTTCTATTATGATTATATCATTTTTGTAAAATATAAATAAAAATAGGTCTTATAAATTTCATAAGACCTATTTTTAGTAATGATGGATTATTTGTCGTATTTTACCATTGCTTCTCCATCAATTGCAGCTTTTCCGTTTTCTTTTAGGATTTGTGTATTAAGTATGAGCCTTTTCTTTTCTTCAATTTTTTCTTTTACAGTTATTTTTATAGTTACTTCTTCATCTAAATATATAGGTGCTAAAAATTTTGATGTTTGAGACATATAGATTGTTCCTGGGCCAGGAAATTCCATGCCTAAAACAGCGGAAATTTTTCCAAGTCCCAACATTCCATGAACAATTCTTCCACCAAAAATAGTCTCTTTTGCAAATTCGTCGTCTAAATGAAGGGGGTTTTTGTCCCCAGTAATTTCTGCAAATGTTTCAACATCTTTAGATGTTGTGGATACTTTTTTTTCATACACTTGACCCACTTTTATTTCATCATATGTCATTAAAAAACACCTCTTTTATTTAAAAATTACGCCATAGCTTTCTTTTCTATTTCATCCATTTTGTCCAATTTTTCAATTATTTTTGGAACTATATTGTATAAATCTCCTACAATTCCTATGTCAGCTACTTTGAAAATTGGAGCATCTTTATTTTTATTAATAGCTACTATGAAATCCGAATCTTTCATACCAGTAACGTGTTGTATAGCCCCAGAAACTCCACAAGCGATGTAGAGTTTAGGCCTTACTGTTGTACCAGTTTGACCAACTTGATGAGAATGATCTATCCAGCCATTATCTACGGCTGCCCTAGAAGCACCAACTACTCCACCAATTTTTTTGGCAAACTTTTCTAATAATTCAAACCCTTCTTTATTTCCCAAACCTCTACCACCGGTTACTATTATATCAGCATCTTCTATAGCCACATCATTTTTTGCTTTTTTTATTACATTGATGATTTGTGTTCTTATGTCTTCTTCTTTTATATTTGGTTCGTATTTTATAACCTCTCCAGTTCTGGTATCATCTTTTTCTGCTTTTTTCATAACTCCTGGTCTAACTGTTGACATTTGAGGTCTATGATTTGGACAAATTATTGTAGCCATAATATTTCCACCAAAAGCAGGTCTTGTCATCAAGAGTTTACCGTCTTCATCATCTATTTCTAAATTTGTACAATCAGCTGTTAAACCTGTGCCTGATTTAGCTGCAATTCTTGGTGCTAAATCTCTTCCAATATGTGTTGCACCTATTAAAACAATTTCTGGTTTGTATTCTGAGATCAGGTTTGAAATAACTTTTGAATAGCCATCTGTTGTAAAACTTTCTAAGTTTTCATCTTCCGCAATATATACTTTGTCTGCACCATGTTTTATCAAATCTTCTGTTAGTCTATCGACATTGTTGCCCAATAATACTGCAGCAACTTTTTCATTTAATTTGTCAGCTATTTTTCTCGCTTCACCCAGTAATTCATAAACTACTGGCATGATCTTACCTTCTCTTTGTTCTGCAAATACCCATACACCTTTGAAATCTTCAAATTTGTTAGTATTTGAATCTATATAAGCCATTATATTAAACCTCCTAATATGGATTAAAGCACGTGTTTCCTTTTTAATTCAACGAGCATTTTTTCTGCAACTTCATCTGATGTACCTTCGAGCATTATACCTTTTCCTTTTTGTTCTGGTGTGAATGATTTTCTAACTTGTGTTGGAGAGCCTTTTAGACCTATGTTTTTTCTGTCAACATCTAAATCATCCACTCCCCATACAGTAACTTTGTTTTCATCTCCAAAAGATTCCCAAATTCCTGAAATGGACATGTATCTTGGTTCGTTCAATTCTTTTATTGCTGTTAAAAGCACAGGGGTTTTAACTCTAATTTTTTCATATCCATCTTCCAAAGCTCTTTCAACAATTACTGTTTTTTCATCTTCAAATTCAAAGTTTTGAACGTAGGTAACTTGCGGTATATTAAGTCTTTCGGCTATCTGTGGCCCAACTTGAGCCGTGTCTCCGTCTATAGCCTGTCTGCCAGTGAAAATAATATCATAATCTGCAATTTTTTTAATTCCAGCAGCCAAAGTTTCTGATGTTGCCCATGTGTCTGAACCACCGAAGAATCTATCGCTCAATAAAATAGCTTCATCTGCTCCCATAGCTAAAGCTTCGTTTAATGCTTCTTTAGCTTGAGAAGGGCCCATTGAAATTACTGTTATTTTTGTGTTTTCATTTTGATCTTTTATCAATAACGCTTGCTCTAAAGCATTTTTATCATCTGGATTAATAATACTTGGCACACCTTTTCTTATAAGAGTCCCTTTTATTGGATCTATTTTAAGCTCTGTTGTATCAGGAACCTGTTTTAAACATACAACTATATTCATAAAAATTCCTCCTTATTAGCTATTATTTCAATGTGTTTGCTGCGATAACCATTCTTTGAACTTCTGAAGTACCTTCGTAAATCTCTGTGATCTTAGCGTCTCTCATCATTCTTTCTACTGGATAATCTTTTGTGTAACCATATCCACCATGTAACTGAACAGCTTTTGTAGTAACGAACATTGCTGTTTCAGATGCAAATAATTTTGCCATTGCAGCTAAATTGGAATATGGTTCTCCATTTTTTTTGGCAGCTGCAGCTTTATATACCAATAATCTGGCTGCCTCAACTTGTGTTTTCATGTCAGCAATATTGAATTGTAAAGCCTGGAACTTACTTATAGGTCTACCAAATTGTTCTCTTTCTTTAATGTAGTTAATTGTTTCGTCGAGAGCGCCTTGAGCAATACCCAATGCTTGAGCAGCAATACCGATTCTTCCACCATCTAAAGTTTGCATTGCTATCTTGAACCCTTTTCCTTCTTTACCCAAAAGATTTTCTTTGGGCAATCTCACATCTTCAAAAATCAATTCTGCTGTAGCTGAACCTCGGATACCCATTTTGTCTTCAATTTTACCTATTGAAAAACCTGGAGTACCTTTTTCTATAATAAATGCAGAAATACCTCTTGTTCCCAGAGAAGGATCTGTCATAGCAAAGACAACATAAGTATCTGCATATTTTCCGTTAGTAATGAAAACTTTTGATCCATTAATAACCCATTCGTTATTTTCAAGAACTGCGTGTGTTTGTTGCCCTGCAGCGTCTGTACCAGCATTTGGCTCAGTTAATGCAAAAGCACCCAATTTAGAACCATTTGCAAGAGGTTTTAAATATTTTTGCTTTTGTTCTTCAGTTCCAAAATTTAAAATTGGCCAACAAGCTAATGAATTATGAGCTGATGCAATAACTCCTGTTGTAGCACAATATCTGGATAGTTCTTCTACGGTAATTGCGTAAGCTATTTCATCTGCTCCTGCTCCACCGTACTCTTTTGGTACGGTCATCCCCAAAATTCCATAACGTGCCATTTTTTTCACATTCTCCATAGGGAATTTTTCTGTTTCATCTGTTTCTGCAGCGATAGGTTTAACTTCTTTTTCAGTGAACTCTCTCACCATTTTTCTAACCATTTCCTGTTGTTTTGTTTCTTTGAAATCCACGAGAATACCTCCTTCGATACAAGTGATATATATCACTATATATACAATATTTTAAAAAGCTTTATTTTTAATTGTTAAAAAAATTTCAAAGTGAATCAAATCTCATTTATATTATAACGTAAAAACAAATAATAATAAAGGACGATGAGCCTTAATTTTGATAAAATATTCACGATTAGAATCAAAAAGCTTTCTTTTAACTAATTAGTAGTGTTTTGTTTCAACTTGATTATACTATTATTAAAAATAAGTTTTCTCAAGTATAATCTATATTGGTACGATTTAATAATATATAAAGAATTTTGGGAGGAGATTATCATTAAAAAATTATTTATTATTTTAATATTGTTAGTGGGTATTTTTAGTTTTTCAGAGGTTTATAAAAATGAAGTTTTTTTAAATGATAAAAATGAATGGGAATACTACGATTTTAGAGAATCTATAGAAGGAACGTATCGCGGAATAAAATATGGAGCTTCTATGGAGAATGTTTCTAAATTCATAATTCCAGAAACTCAAACAGCAACAAAAATAGTTTTTCAAGACAAGTATTTGAACAGAAATGTTGAAGCGACAATGTATTTTTATAATGACCAATTTTACAAAGTCAATAATTATTTTTATCCTGGTTGGTCACCAGAAACTGCACTAAACGAATACGAAAAGCTCAAAGGAGAGTTGACCAGTATTTATGGAGACCCAGTTGAACATTATGTTTATTACGACAATGTTTTTTTGATTGGTAGATTGGAATACGCTTACAAAAATAATCAAGCCAGAATAGAAACTATTTGGGAAAATGATTATGCTACTATAAAAACTGAATTATACAGAGACAATAACTTAAACCATATAGAAATAACTTATACATCAAAAGAGATAGCCGTAGAATAAAATAAAAGCCCCGAAAGGGGCTTTTATTAATTTAATGATAAACTTTTTTCAAAAGCCTTTAAATTTATTTCATGGAATTTTGGCTTGATATTTTCTTTCAAAATATCCTCCCATTCTATATCTTCAAGTCCCAGTTCTTTTGTTAATTGAGCCAGCATTATTATATTCATAGTTTTTATATTTCCGATTTCAGACGCTAAATCAGACGCTTTTAAAGAAATCAAATTAGTTCTTTCTTTTAATTCTTCAACAATCTTTTCAGGGTACTCTGCTTTTCCAGCTAATATAGGTGCTGAGCCTAATTCAAAATCGTTTAATATCAATTTCCCGTCAGGTTTTAGATAATCTAACCACCTCATTGCTTCCATTTTTTCAAAAGCCACAACAAAGTCAGCGCTACCTTTTCCTATAATTGGTGAGTAAACTTTTTCACCAAATCTAATTTGAGTGGTAACTGCTCCACCTCTTTGTGCCATTCCGTGAACTTCTGACATTTTTATATCATAACCAGCTTTTATGAGAGCAGCACTTAGTATTTTAGAAATAAGAATAATACCTTGACCACCAACACCAACCAATAATATATTTTTAGTTTCTTTCATATTACACACCTACCTTTTCTATTGCATCAAAAGTACAAACTTGAGCACAAACAGAACATCCAACACAAGAGTTTGGATCTATGTAAGCACCTGTCTCTTTATCAAATGAAATTGAAGGGCAACCAATTTTTAGACACATTTTACATTTACTACATTTCTCGGTGTTTACTTTATAAATGTGTTGGACTGGTGCGAATTCTTCTTTTTCTTCTTCGTGTAATTTTTTTAGGACACAAGGGTATCTTGTTATTATAACACTTGGTTCTTCTAATTCCATTGTTTCGTCTATGGATTCTTTCACTTCATCAAGATTATTTGGATTGATTGTTCTAACATGTTTGATCCCAATAGCTCTAACTAATTTTTCAAAATCCACTTCATCAGTTTTTTCACGCATTAGTGAATAACCTGTACCTGGATTTTCTTGGTGACCAGTCATTGCAGTTATTCTGTTATCTAAAATGATTATAGTTGCATTGCTTTTATTGTAAACAATGTCTAAAAGACTTGTAATCCCAGAATGGAAGAAAGTTGAATCTCCAACAACACCAAAAACTTTTCTTTTTTGATTTGTTCTTTCGAAAACTTTTGCAAAACCGTGAGCAGCACTAACTCCAGCTCCCATACAAATTACTGTGTCCATGGCGTTTAATGGATCTGCGGATCCAAGAGTATAACAACCTATGTCTCCAGTTATAACTGCACCTTTTTTCTTTGAGAGTTCAAAGAACATTCCTCGATGAGGACATCCTGAGCAAAGTGTAGGTGGCCTTGCAACTATTTTTTCTGGGTTAGGTTGAACAGTTTCTCTTTTTTCTCCCAATAAAGCTTCTCTTATGATATCTGGGTTTAACTCTCCTGTAAGTGGGATCTTGTCTTTTCCAGTGACTTCTATTCCCAAGGCTTTGATCTCTGTTTCTAAGAAGGGTTCGTTTTCTTCAATGACATATATTTTTTTTACTTTTTTTGCAAAATTTCTTATTTTTTCTTTTGGAATGGGAAATGTAAAACCTAATTTTAAATATGAAGCGTCTTCACCGAATACTTCTTTTGCATATTGATAAGAAATACCAGAAGTGATGATCCCTATTTCATCTGAATTTATTTCCTCTCTATTTAATTTTGTTTCATTGTTTGCATATTCTTCTAATTTTTTGAGTTTTTCTTCTAACTCAACATGATGTACTCTGTTTGCTGCTGGTGTGGCAACAAATTTTTGGATGTTTCTTTTGTATTTTTTAACTTCAACTTCTTTTCTATCTTCCAATTCTACTAAAGAATAAGAGTGACAAATTCTTGTTGTCAATCTAAATAAAACAGGCACATCGAATCTTTCTGATACTTCGTAGGCTTCTTTGATAAAATCTTTTGCTTCTTGTGAATCAGAAGGTTCTATTAAAGGCATTTTTGCATGTCGTGCGTAATATCTATTGTCTTGTTCATTTTGTGAAGAATGAAGTCCCGGGTCGTCAGCAGTTACAACAACGTATCCTCCGTTTACCCCTAAATAAGCGTAAGTAAATATTGGGTCAGCAGCTACGTTCATTCCAACGTGTTTCATTGCTGCTAAACTTCTCGCTCCTGCTATTGAAGCCCCTACAGATGCTTCTACTGCTACTTTTTCGTTTGGAGCCCATTCAGAATAGACTTCTTTATAATTAGCCATCGTTTCGAGTATTTCTGTACTTGGTGTTCCTGGATAAGCAGAAGCAAAATGAACGCCTGCTTCCCAAGCACCTCTTGCTGTAGCTTCATTACCAGTTAATAATTTTTTCATATTACTAACCCCTTTCAAAAAATTTTTGCTATATACATCTATTATACACGTTTGTGTGAAATATTTTTCATGGTATATAGTTTTATTATGCGATAATATTCTCAAATAAAGGGGATTAAACTCTCTCAACCTAATTTTTTGTAAAAATAAAATCCCCAGCATTTTAAAATGCTGGGGGTGATATGATTTTCAAAATTTTTACTTTTTTCTATAAAAAGTAATTTAATTTTATAAAGAATTAGGTACTTAATTTTTATTTTTTATCCCAATTTTTCTTTGATTAGATTTACTATGTCTCCAACAGTTTTTATTTTTTCTACTTGATCATCTTCGATTTCGATATCAAATTCATTTTCAAATTCCATTGTTAAATCTACCAATTCTAATGAATCTATGTCTAAATCATCGATTAAATTAGAATCCATAGTTATTTTTTCTTCTTCGACATCAAGACTTTCTACCAATACATCTTTTACCTTGCTTTCAATTTCTTTTAATTCCATTTTACTCTACCTCCTAAAAATCCATAATGTTTTTTATAATTTGTTTTACACTTTTTATTGAATTAGTATCTGGACCTTTTTTCCCTGAGAAGACAACACCGTTATCCACATCTCCTCTGACAGAATTATATAAAGCCTGAGCAATACAAAATTCTACATTTTTAAAATTACAAGTTTTAATACATTGGTAGTTACATGTTTTAGGTTTTGCTTTCCCTGATTTTATTAAATCAAAGAATTTTGTTTTTATGGCCCTACCAGGTAAACCAACTGGAGAATTTAATATTCCTATATCATCTGTTGTAGCTTCGATAAACTTATTTTTAAATTTAATATCTGCATCACATTCTTCTGTTGGTATAAAAGCAGAACCAACTTGGATTCCATCTACGCCTTGATCAAATAGCTGTTTTGCTATTTTTTTATTGTTTATACCACCTGCAGCAATAATAGGAATATAAATTTGTTTTTCTGCGTATAGTTCATCTCTAAAACCAACTAATTCTTTTGCAAGATTTAGTGTTGAATTCTTTGAATCGTTTAATTTATCTTTTTTAAATCCTAAATGACCTCCTGCTTCAGAACTTTCAACAACATAAGCATCTGGAATATAATTATATTTCTTCATCCATCTTTTTAAAATAACTTGTGCCGCTTTTACAGAAGAAACAATAGGTACTAATTTTGCTTTTTTTTCTTTGTTTAATTCAGGTAAGCTTAACGGTAACCCAGCACCTGAAAAAATTATCTTTGCCCCTTCTTCAATGGCTGTTTGTACATATTTTTCATAATTATTTAGAGCAACCATTATATTTACTCCAAATATTCCCTTTGTTTTTTCTTTAGTTTTTTGAATATAATATTTTAGTGCTTCAATATTTGATTTTAAACTATTGTCGTCATTTTTTACCAATCCTATACCTGCTGTTCCTATTACTCCGATTCCACCTTCGTTGGCAACAGATGAAGCAAGGTTGTCAAGTGAAATCCCTACAGCCATTCCACCTTGAACAAGTGGTATTTTTGGAATTAAGTTTCCTATTTTTAATTTTTTCATATTTTCAACCTCATTATAATTTTAATCCACCATCTACTCTTATTACTTGCCCTGTTACGTAAGAAGATAAATTACTTGCTAAAAATAAAGCGACATTCGCGACATCTTCGGCTTCACCCATTTTTTTGAGACAAGAATTTTCAACAACATGATTTTTAACTTTTTCATCTAAATTTTCTGTCATTGTTGTTTTAATAAATCCAGGAGCAATAGCGTTTACTCTTATTTGTTCACCTTTTAAAGTTAGCTCTTTTGCCATGCTTTTTGTAAGTCCAATTATTCCAGCTTTTGAAGCGGAATAATTTGCTTGAGCTATATTGCCTTCTATTCCAACCACACTTGAAATATTTATAATACTTCCCTGTTTTTGCTTTCTCATTAATTTGGCGACTTCTTTTGAAACCAAAAATGTTCCTTTTAAATTAACTTCTATAACTTTCATAAATTGTTCTTCTTTCATCCTAATTAGAAAATTATCTGAAGTGATTCCAGCATTGTTAACCAAAACATCAATTCTTCCTATATCATTTTTTATAGATTTTATGGTTTCAGCGACTTCTTGTTCGTTTGCTACATCACATTTATATGCAAAAAAGTTTTCACCCAGTTCATTTTTTGCTTTGGATAATTCTTCTTCATTTCTTGATATCCCAACAACTTTAGCTCCATTTTTTATAAATATTTTTGATATAATGTATCCTATACCTCTTGAAGCTCCAGTTATTAAAGCTATTTTATTATTTAACAATCTTTTCACTCCTAAACACTTAATAATTCGAGATCTTTAATGATGCTTTTGTTCAATTTTGTCAATACTTTTGTAGGTCCTATTTCTACTATTGTTTTTATATTCATTCTGTCCATAAGCTCAATTGTTTCAACCCATCTAACAGATGATGTTATTTGTTGTATTATATTTTCTTTTATTTCTCTTGGATTTGTTTCAACTTTTGCAGTATAATTTTGAATTATAGGTATTTTTGGCTGACTAAATTCAACATTTTCCAAATATTCTCTCATTCTTATTTTTGCATTTTGAATAAGGGGAGAGTGAAAAGGACCACTAACATTAAGCGGTATGACTCTTTTAGCACCTTTATCTTTTAAAAGTTGAATGCTTTGTTCTATTTCAGAAGTTTTTCCGCTTATTACAATTTGGTTAAGAGAATTATGATTTGCAACTACGACATTAGGTAAATTTTCTAAAGCACTTCTTATTGAATCAGCATCTAAACCTAAAACTGCGGCCATTGTTCCTTCGCCAGGTTTACAAGATTCACTCATATATTTCCCTCGTATATGTACGGCTTTTAAAGCCTCCTCGTAACTAATAACTCCAGCAACCACTAATGCCGTCCATTCTCCTAACGAATGACCTGCTAGAACTTCAATGTTTTCTTCGTTTTCTTCCATATATTTTTTGTATTTCATATAACTTATAGCTAATATAGCTGGCTGTGCATTTTCAGATAAAGTTAAAGTTTCTAAGTCATCACCAAATATTATAGATTTTAAATCATATCCCAATGTTTCATTAGCTATATTTAAATATTTTTCATATTCTGGATTTTCTTCAATAAGCTCTTTCCCCATGTTCAATTTTTGAGAACCTTGTCCAGGAAAAACTAATGCTTTCATTGTAAGTTCACCTCCAAAAATGTTTTCAACTTTTCATCTATTTTTGTAAACATGTCAGTTATAACTTCTTCAACAGTTTTTATGTCACCAACAAGACCTGTTGATTGGCCAGCCATGAAAGCAGCATTATCATTATCGCCCTCAAGGAAAGCTCTTTTTAAACTACCAAGCATCATTTCTTCAGCTTCTTCAGCTGATCCAACTTCTGCTTTTATAACGTTTTTCATAAATTTATTTTTAAGACTTCTTGCAGGATGTCCTAATTTAGCCCCTGCTATTAAAGTATCTCTTATTCCTGATTTAACAACTTTATTTTTATAATTTTCATCTGCTTCGCTCTCTACTGTTGCAATAAACCTTGTTCCCATTTGAATTCCTTCTGCTCCAAGCATGAAAGAAGCCAAAGCTCCCCTATAATCAGCAATTCCTCCTGCTGCTATGACGGGTACTGATAACATTTCAGTCAATTTAGGTATAAGTACCATTGTAGTTACATCTCCAATATGTCCACCACATTCCATACCTTCACCTATTATTGCATCAATACCTTTTTTTTCAAGTCTTAAAGCCAAATTTTCTGACGAAACAACTGCAGCAACTTTTATCCCCGCTTTTTTTAATTTATCTATGTATTTTCCAGGATTTCCAGCTGCTAAAATTGCCACAGGTACTTTTTCTTTTATTAAAAGATCTATAATTTCTTCAACAAATGGATTGAGCATTATAACATTTACAGCAAATGGTTTGTCTGTAAGTGTTTTTATTCTTTTGATTTCTTTTTCTAATATTTCAGGAGTCATGCTTCCTGAACCAATTGTACCAAGGCCTCCAGCATTTGAAACTGCTGCAGCTAATTTTGCAGTTCCTACCCAAGCCATTCCGCCTTCAATTAATGGATATTTAATTCCAAATAATTTTGTTATTCTATTATTTTCATAATTCATTTGATTCCCTACCTTTTAATTCCTGCCATTATTTCTGCCTTAGCAGCTAATTTTTCTCTAACATAAACTTTTGCTTCGAGTTTATATACTTCCTTTTTTGATTGTAATAATTTAACTTTATATATAATTCTATCTCCCGGTCTAATTTCTCTTTTAAATCTCGCATGGTCTATTCCCATGAAAATTGGTAATACATTTTGGTCCTTCATATCTTTCATAAGTAATATTCCAGCTGCTTGCGCCATACCCTCTACTATAAGTACTCCAGGCATGATAGGGTACATCGGAAAATGTCCTTGAAAATAAGGTTCGTTAATGCTAACGTTTTTCTCTGCTACTATGTAATCTTCTCCCATTTCAGACACACTTTCAACTAATAAAAAAGGAGATCTATGGGGAAGTATTTCCATTATTTGATCTATATTCATAACCATTTTAATTCCTCCAAACTGCTATTATTCCACCAGAATTCGGTCCTAAATGATTTCCAATGATAATATCAATATATGATGATTCAATTAATTTTTCATCAACTCCATAATTAATCAATTCTTCTTTTATTTTATCTGCTATTTTTAAACTGTCTGTATGAGCTACCATTAAATGTTCTAGCTTATTTAAACTATCTCTCATAGCCATTTTAACCATTTCTTTATAAAGTTTTTTTTGCCCTCTAATACTTTTAACTGGTTCTAATTTCCCTTCGTATAATCTCAAGAGTGGGCTCATATTTAAAATATTACCCATCATAGTTTTGGCTTTACCTATTCTTCCACCTTTATATAGATAATTTAAATCTCCAACACTAAAATAGGTATCAACTTTTTTATGATAATTTTCTGCAAACTTAACTATTTCATTGATATCCTTGCCTTCATCGATCATTTTTTTAACATCCATAACTAAAAATCTAAGGCCAAAGGTAGTTAGTTTTGATTCAACAACTATTACTTCACCATCATCAACCATGTTTGAAGCTATTTTAGCCGAGTTATAAGTCCCAGATAACTCGGATGAAATATGAAGAGATATTATTTTGTCATAATTATCAAGCATTTCTGTATAAATTTTTTCAAAATCTTTAACAGATGGCTGAGAAGTTTTTGGGATATATTCTATATTCTTTATTTCTTCATAAAATTCTTCAACGTCTTTTTCAGAAGCCTTATAAAAATTATCTCCATTATTTACATATAGTGAAACCAACCCTATATCATTTTCTTCAATATATTTTTTATCTAAATTTGCTGTATTATCAGTAACGATTCCTATTTTCATATAATCACCTCATTATAAGTTAACCCCAAAAATTTATTTTTTCCTATATACTAAACATGCATTATGACCGCCAAAACCAAAAGAGTTTTTAAGAATATATTTTATATCTGCATTAATTGTTTTATTTGGAATATTTAGCCCAATAAACTCATCATCTCTTTCAAATAAATTAGGCATTCCATGAGCAAACCCATTTTCTGATTCTATTATTGAAGCCACTAATTCGTTCGCTCCTGCAGCTCCCAAAGAATGTCCAAAAAGTGTTTTGTTAGATTGAATAATTGAGTTGTTTATAGAATCTCCCATAACGTCCCTTAATGCTTTTATTTCTGACTGGTCTCCCACAGGAGTGCTTGTTGCATGTGCGTTTATCAAATCAATTTGTTCTGGGGTAATTCCTGCCATTTCTATTGCTTGCTTCATAGCTTTTGCTGCGCCTTTTCCTTCTGGATCAGATTTGCTTATATGATAAGCGTCTCCTGACATACCAAATCCTTCAATGTAACCGTAGATTTTTGCGCCTCTTGCTAAAGCATGTTCTTCTGATTCTAATATCAGTGTTGAAGAACCCTCTCCCATTACAAATCCATCTCTATTTTTATCAAATGGGCGTGAGGCTGTTTTTGGGTCGTCATTCCTTTGAGATAATGCGGTCATGTTTGCAAATGCCGCAATTGGCATAGGATCTATACAAGCTTCTGTCCCTCCAGCTAAAGCAACATCGATATAACCATGTTTAATCATCATAGTTGCGTTTATTATTGCGTGTACTGCTGAAGCGCAAGCACTCATCGTAGAGTAATTTGGACCTTTAATACCATTTTCAATTGAAACAACACCACTTGCCATATCTGCAATCATCATAGGTATTAAAAAAGGAGAAACTGATTTTGGTCCTCTACTATGTAATTTTTCAAATTCAACATTTAGCGTTTTAAAACCACCAATTCCAGAAGCGATTAAAACTGCAGCGTTCTCTTTCCAGTCTCCTTCTTCTGGTAATTTTGAATCTTCTAAAGCCTGTTGGGAAGAAACCATTGCAAATTGTAAAACTCTATCATATCTTCTTGCTTTCTTTTTATCCATATACTGTTTAGGGTCAAAATCTTTTACTTCTGCAGCTATGGATACTTTATGTTCAGAAGTATCAAACTGTGTTATTTTGTCTATGCCAATTTTCATTTCTTTTAAAGAATTTACCATTTCATCTTTATTTTTAGCTATCGCATTGATAGTACCAATACCTGTCACTACTACTTTTTTCATTTAATGACCTCCTAAATTCTAAATAATGACCACTGGTCATTTAATCTCATAAAAAATACTCTAAGTTTAATTTGTTTTTTGTAGAGTTTTTTGAGTTATTTCTATATAGTAATTAAGAATGTCTAATGGTTTAGCACCACTCCAATTTTTAAATAGAACTTCTCTCAATTTTACCTGTTGAACCAATCCTGTTGTTTGACTCCACAAAACCATAGCAAATTTTTCTGGATCAATGTCTTCTCTTATGCTTTTATCTTTGATTCCCAATTGAATTAGTTTTTTAAGGTGATCAAAGAGTTGTTCGCTTTTACTGTATGAAAGTTTAACCAGTGGGTCTTCAGTACTTAACTTTGCTTTTTGCCCTTCGTAATTGGCAATAAGAGAATAATAATCAGGGTAATTGTTAGAAAATTCAATATAAGCTTTCCCCATAGAAACTACTTTTTCTAACCCGTTTTTGGCTTTAGAAACATTATTTTTTATAATATCTTCAATAATATCCAACGCTTTTAAAACTACTGAAATATCCAACGCTTTTAAAACTACTGAAAAATATAAATCTTTTTTACTCGAAAAATAAAGATATAAAGTACCTTTTGCAATTCCAGCATTTTTTGCAATTTTTGACATAGAAACTTCTTCATAATTATTTTCAAAAAAAAGCTTCTCTGCAGCCTCTATTATTTTTTTGTACTTGTCCTCTTTATTATTCATAAAATCACCTTTCTAAAAAATATGACCACTGGTCATTTTGAGTCAAATGAATTATAACACACAAAAATTAAGAATGTCAAATGCTACACCGTGTATATAAATCTTTACATGTGATGTATGTATTATTAACTTTTTGATATTTTTCTTGTTACTTTATTTCTGTTAAATATAGACTAGTTATCGAAATAATCCTTCTTTAAAAAGTTTAAATTAGATAACTATAAATTAAAATTAGAAGGAGGTAGTAATTATGAAAATTACGCCATTAGTAAGACAAGCAGCCGAAATTTTAGATACTCCATTTTTAGCCTTGGACCTAAATTATGTAGAAAATAATTACAAAAGTTTAAAAAATTCCATTAATAATGTAGATGTTTATTATGCAGTTAAAGCAAATTCCCATACAAAGATATTGTCGTTGTTAAAAGATTTAGGAAGTTCTTTTGATGCTGCATCAAAAGGAGAAATAGATAAATTATTATCTTTAGGGGTTGATCCTAATAATATTAGTTTTGGTAATACAATCAAAAAAGAATCAGATATAAAATATGCTTGGGAAAATGGTATAACAATGTTTGCTGTAGATTCTGAAATGGAAGTAGAAAAAATTGCAAGAAATGCTCCTGGAGCCAAAGTGTATGGAAGAATTTCAACAAGTTCAAATGATGCGGACTGGCCTTTGTCTGATAAATTTGGTACTGATGTGGATCATGTAATTTCTATATTAGAATATGCTCATAGAAAAGGTTTATCAGCATATGGGGTTTCATTTCATGTAGGTTCTCAATCTTACAACAAATATAAATGGAAAGAAGCAATTCTTAATGCAAGCGAAGTATTTGAAAAATTAGCTTTAAAAGGAATTCATCTTAAATTATTAAATTTGGGTGGAGGTATGCCCGTTCAACACGTTAAACCCATTCCAGAGGTAAAAGAAATTGGAGAAGTTATTAACGAATCTATCAAAGAATATTTATATTGGGTAGATGGTTTAAAAGTAATAACAGAACCAGGTAGATCAATGGTAGGAAATGCGGGTATTATGGCTTCAAGAGTCCTTTTAAGAAGCAGAAAAGGAACAAAAACCTGGGTTTACCTCGACGTTGGAGTATTCCACGGATTGATGGAAACAATTGAAAACTTTAGATATGAAGTTGTTGTAGATAGAAAAGAAAATCATGAAACAATGGAGATGACTTTAGCTGGCCCTTCTTGCGATAGTGTTGATACTATATACGATGAAGTAGAATTACCAGTTGATGTGGGATACAACGATGTTGTATACTTTATGAATACAGGTGCTTACACCATAGAATATGCATCCCCACATTTTAACGGGATTACACCACCTGAAGTTTTCACAATAGAAGAATTACAAGAAGCAGTAGATAAAAAATTAGCTATAATGGCTCAACAATAATAAAACTCCTCGAAAGAGGAGTTTTTTAATTGTCGATTTTTTTTGATTCCAAATAAATGGAGTCTTTACAAATGTCAACTTTTTTATTTAGTTCTCTTTGTGATTCTTCGTTTAACCATGCTATATTACCATGTTCATCAATGAATACTTTTTTAAAATTATCAATATTTTTTAAAAATCCGAAAACCCCGAATAAATTGTTAGACATATCATAAATTCTTCTTTCATTGTTATCAAAAATAATTTCAAGAGTATAATTTTCTTTTGGAAGAACTTTCTTTATTTTTCTTGGGCCATTTTTAAAATATTTTTCTACATCTTCTGGAATATTTTGTGTTTTCATTATTTCTCACCACCTTTAATTATTTTAAAGGATCAATAGGAAATAGTTCTTTTTGTTGTTGAGCAAGATACCACTCTTCATTTAATTCTTCTTGATGTAACGCAGCCCATCCATAAATCATTTTTAATTGTTTGTTAGGCATATCACCATTAATAATTTCTATATCTTCAATAGAAATAATACAGTTAAATTCACCATATTCACAATGAAAATGTGGAGGTAAATGATCTCTATAGTTAATATATATTTTAATTCCTCTAAACATACATATAGTTGGCATTTTTAAACCTCTTTTATTTAATAATTTTATATTCTAATTATACCATATATTATATTTTTTTAATTATTTTTGCTGGGTTACCACCAATTACAACATCATCTGGGAAGTCTTTTGTAACTACAGCTCCAGAGGCTATTACAACATTGTTACCTATTGTAATTCCAGGATTTATAATAGCTCCCCCGCCAATCCAGACGTTATCGCCAATGGTTATTGGTGCTGCAAGCTCTCTTCCAGAATTTCTTTCTTTTGCATTTAAAGGATGATAAGCAGTATATATTTGAACTTTTGGAGCTATCATACAATTGTCTCCAATTTTTACCTTAGCACAGTCTAAAATTACACAGTCGTAATTCATATAAAAATTTTCTCCTACTTCTATATTAAATCCATAATCAACTTTTAAAGAAGGTTCGATATAAATACTCTTTCCAGTTTTTCCAAAAAGTTCTTTCAACAATTGTTTTCGGTATTTTCCGTCTTCTTCTGTAGTTTGGTTAAAAAGACGAGTTAGTTTCCTCGCATTTTGTCTGGATTTCACTAAAAAATCATCTAATGGGTCATACATTCTGTTATTAATCATATTTTCGTATTCAGTCATATCCATGTTACTTCCTCCTATTTATATAAAATGCATTGGTTTTTACCTATTTTAGATTTTAACAATGTTTTTAACTTCAACCTCATCATCTTCCAACAGAAATCTTTGATTTCTTCTCTTCCATCCTTTAACAGAAATCATGAAGATGATTTCTAATACGCCTTTTGAACTAAAACAAATTTTTTTCTAATTGAGTTCAAAATATCTTGTGAAACACTACAGTAGTCTCTTAAATAATTTTCGCTTCCACCGTATTTTTGATTGATGGTATCTATTAACATATCTATCAGTATTTCAGAACTGTCTTGATAAGAAGACATAAAATCTTTTTTTATAACTCTTTTTTCAACTCCTAAAAAATCCAGTAAAATAGCTATTATTAAACCTGTTCTATCTTTTCCACTTTCACAGTGAATAATCATTCTATCTTTATCAGCGTTGTTGAAATGATTTTCAAAGAGAACTTTTATAGATTTTTTTTGAGTATTGAGAAATTCGTCAAAACCATTTTTTATAATATTATTTCTAAAAATTTTATTTACAGAAAAATTACTAATTGGGATGTTAATGACGTACTTTTTTTTAAAATCATCCGAATAAAAAGTGTTTCTTTTTTCTTTGTACAAAGCTAATTCTTCTTCATCTCTAAGATCAACTATTTTAGTAATATCATTATTTTTCATAAATTCTTCTATATCTTCTTCTTTGTATCTTTCAAGAGAAGCCGATCTATAAACAAGGCCTTCGTTCAATATAACTTTTTCAGAATCATTGTTCGCTATTTTTGAAATGTCTCTTAAATTAAAAAAATAAGGATATTTTTTGTTTATAGATAATAATACCGATTTTACTTTTTTATAATCTTGATCTTTTTCGTTTAAAAATTTGATAAATATTTCAGACAATTTTTTTATCTTTTTCATCATTTTATTTGGGTTTAAATTTGAAGATAAGTTAACCAATATTTCTAAATCTTTTCGTGCTGGATGATTTGAAGAATACCAAATTTTGCTTTGTTCTGTTGAGTCATATATTCCTTTCATATCAAATAAAGTGTATAACAATTCATTAAAATTTTTATAGGCTTTTATAAAATCACCGAGATAAAAGTGGGTGTAAAAATCATCATAATTTTTTATAAAGTTGTTTATAAAGTTGCTTTTTATGTTTTGCGTTTCATAATTTTTTCGAACCAAAACAGATTTATCCCAATTAATACCTCTTTTTTCTAATATTTCTTTGTCTTTTTCTATGGTAAAAGGTTTTTTGATTTTAAAATCAATTTTTAAACTATTTTTTGTATAGAAAGATGACTGTTTTTCTTCCAAGATTTCGTATTTTACATCGAAATAGTTATGAACCAAATTTTTAAAAAGTTCTATTTTTTCGATATGGTCGTCTTTTTCAGAATAAAATATTACAAATAAATTAGAAAAAATATCTGGGTTATAGTTAAAATCACCATATGCAAGTAATATAGCTAAATCATCGTATTTTTTAAAGTTGTTTTTAACGCTATCTATAAAATCGTCATTAATTTTCATTAAAAGCACCCCCACGAAAAAAAGTTTACATTTATAACATTATATCATTTATTAATGGATTCTCTTTTAGAGAACCCATTAATAAATGTATATTTTATCCTTTTTTAGATCAAATTTTTCAATTTCAGTGGGTCTTTATTAAATTTAGTTATCATTAAATTCTTAAAAGTCTTTTAAAGTTTTACATAATTTTATTTGATTGTGATATTCTTTTCAGCGGTATTTTAAAATTTGTTTATTTAAATATTTTTTTTAACAACCATAAGCTCTTATAAGGGGGATACCTGAATTTTAAATCAGGCCAAAATGATTTTTTCAAAACACTTTTTTTATGAGAAAATGTTTCAAAAGAGTATTTTCCGTGATATTGACCTATTCCAGAATCACCAACGCCGCCAAAAGGAAGCTCAATATTTCCTATGTGCATTAAGGTGTCGTTAAAAGTTCCGCCACCAAAACTTATCTCTTTATTTACCTTATCTTGTAATTTTCTATCCTTAGAAAATAAATAAAGTGCAAGGGGTTTTGGTCTACTTTTTACAAAATCGATAACTTCGTCTATGTCCTCATACCCGTAAATTGGTAAAATAGGGCCAAAAATCTCTTCCTGCATTACTTTAGAATTTTTATCTGGTGAATCTAACAAAGTGGGCTGTATGTATTTATCTTTTCTTAGATGTTCTCCACCATACAAGATTTCCTGATTCTCTATTAAACTTACTAATCTATCGAAATGTTTTTCAGTGATTATCGATGGATAGTATTGAGATTTTTTTGGGTCTTCTTTGTAGAAATCGTTTATAGTTTTAATAATTTCTTCTATTAATTGATTTTTAATATTATTATGTATAAACAGATAATCAGGAGCTATGCAAGTCTGCCCAGCGTTAATAAACTTACCCCAAACAATTCTTTTTGCAGTAGTTGATAAGTTTACAGTATCATCTACTATACAAGGACTCTTACCTCCAAGTTCAAGGGTGACAGGAGTTAAGTTTTTTGATGCTGCTTCCATAACTTTTTGGCCTACAACCGTACTACCAGTAAAAAATATATAATCAAATTTTTTTTCTAAAAGTTCTTTTGCAACACCTGCTTCGCCTTGAAAAACATGCAAATAATTTTCATCAAAATTTTCATTTATTATTTTTGCGAGAGCTTCTGACATATTTGGAGAATGTTCGGAGACTTTTACAGCTGTACAATTTCCAGCTGCTATGGAACCGATTATGGGAGAAACGGTAAGTTGAAAAGGATAATTCCATGGTGAAATTACCAAAGAAACCCCATATGGTTCGTAATTTACATAGCTTTTACCATAAAAGTTTATAACAGACGTTCTAACTTTTTTTGGTTTAGACCATTTTTTTAGCTTTTTTATAATATAAGACAACTCTTTTATTACAAAACCTATTTCAGTTTCAAATGATTCAAAAAAAGACTTGTTTAGATCTCTTTTTAAAGCTGTCATAAGATATTCTTCATTTTCTAATATGATTTTTTTCAATTTTTTTAATTGCTCAATTCTAAAATCTACATCTTTTGTGTTGTTATCATTAAAAAATCGTTTCATTGAATTTATTTTTTCAGAAATCATAATATCCCCCCATTATTTTTCGATTTCATCTAAAAAATCACTCACCACTTTTCTATATTGTTCTGGATTTTCATTATAAGAACCTGCATGTGGAGCATTTGGCATTAGAAAAAGCTTGCTATTTGGTTTTAAATTGTGCATTTCTTCACTCATTTTACAAGGTATATAGTCATCTTTCTTTCCGTGTATAAAAAGAATAGGCGCTTTTATCTTGTCCAAAATATTCTTGGGAGATGCTTCTTTAAAATCGAACCCATATTTGGTTGTAATATATAATTCTGCCAAATTTAAAATTGGAAAAGGGGGTAGCTTAAAATCTTTTTTTAATCTAAATTCTAATAGTTCTTTCAAATCAGAAAAAGGGCAATCAGCAATTATGAATTCCAAATAGTCGTCAAGTGCACCATATTGTAAAACAGTAGCAGCACCCATAGATTCTCCGTGTAATCCAATTTTGTGTTCTTTACCTTTTCTATTTCTAACCCAATTTACAACGTCTTTCATCTCATAGCTTTCAAAAAAACCTAAAGATACAAATTTACCCGAACTTTTTCCATGATAAGGATGATCATACATCATAATATTATATCCCCTATCATAAAATTGTTTTGCATATTTCATATCTCCCCATAAAGTCCAAGTTATTCCATGCCCAAAAACGACAGTTTTATCTGTGTCTTGATCTATAAAAATACAATGTATATTATTTCCACGCCAAGATTCTATATAAAACTCTTCTTTTTCAACATTTTCTACCCAACTTTTATCAATAGAGTCATTTTCAAAAATATATTCTCTTGTATAATCATAATCCTTAGTTCTTGGTTTCACAACTTTATTTGCAAGAAAAATAGTAAGAATATAAATCATCAAACCAATAAAAATAATTGTTATTATGGCAGTTAACATATTTTGTCCTCCTTTACTACAACTAAAAATGCGTATTATATTTCTATTATACATTATATATAATTTTTAATGCAATGATCATTAAAAAGATTGCATTATTCATTTATAATGAAATATAGTAAGTTATGCCCGTTCACAATTGATTAAAGTAATATTTATATTGTTTTGTTATAATTGATTGTAATTCAATTTAAGTAAGGAGTTAAAGCATGATTAAATTTGAGGAATTAGGTTTAAGTAAAGAAACGTTAAGTGCGTTAAAAAAGAAAGGTTTTGAAGAGCCTACGCCGATTCAGGAAAAAACTATCCCTATCTTGATGAACGAAGATAAAGATGTTATCGGACAGGCTCAAACAGGTACTGGGAAAACAGCAGCCTTTGGTATTCCCATAATTGAAGATTTAGAACATAGTAAAAGTAGAGATGTTCAAGCTTTAATTTTAGCACCTACAAGAGAGTTAGCTGTTCAGGTAGCAGAAGAAATCAATTCGTTAAAAGGTAGCAGAAATCTTTTTGTTCTTCCTGTTTATGGTGGAGCTTCAATAGACCATCAAATAAGAGGCCTTAAAAGAGGTGCTGACATAGTAGTCGGTACTCCTGGAAGAGTCATAGACCATATAAATAGAGGGACATTAAAGTTAAACAGCCTTAAATACATGATTTTGGATGAAGCAGATGAAATGTTGAACATGGGATTTATTGAAGATGTGGAAAAAATCCTTGCAGAAACAAATCAAAATAAAAAGATGCTTTTATTTTCTGCTACAATGCCAAAAAAGATTTTGAATTTGGCAAAAAGATTCATGAAAAATTACGAAATTGTTACTGTGGAAGAAGAGAATTTAACTACAGATCTTACAGATCAGATTTATTTTGAAGTTAGAAATTCAGATAAGTTTGAATCTCTTTGTAGAATTATTGATGTTGAAAAAGAGTTTTATGGGCTTGTTTTCTGTAGAACAAAAGTAAACGTTGAGAATGTAGCCAACAAATTGATTGACAGAGGTTATAGTGCAGAAGCATTACACGGGGATATTTCTCAATATCAAAGAGAAAGAATCTTGAGAAAATTTAAATCTCAAAATATCAACATATTGGTTGCTACTGATGTTGCTGCAAGAGGGATAGACATAAACAACTTAACACATGTAATAAACTATTCTCTACCACAAAATCCTGAATCTTATGTTCACAGAATAGGTAGAACAGGTAGAGCAGGACAAGAAGGCACAGCTATCACTTTTGTTACTCCAGAAGAGTATAGAAAACTTGCATTCATAAAAAGATATGCTCAAACAGAAATCAGAAAAGAAAAGATACCTGAAATTAAAGACATTATTTCAATTAAAAAACAAAGAATTCAAGATGAACTGAAAGATATCGTTGCCAAAAATGATTACGAAGAGTATATGGATTTAGCAAAAGAAATGATTAAAGAAAATTCTCCAGAAGAGGCAATAGCAGCTCTTATAAAATTATCTTTTAGTGATGAACTTTCTGAAGAAGGATACAATGAAATAAAAGAAGTTAACATTGATAAAAGTGGGAAAACCAGATTATTTGTTGCTTTGGGTAGAGAAAAAGGTTACAACCCTAAGAAGTTGGCTGAATACATCGAAAAAGAAACAAAAGTTGATCAAAAGAAAATACGAGACATTAAAATAATGGACAATTTTTCTTTTGTTACAGTTCCTTTTGAAGAAGCAGAAATAATATTGGGAACTTTCCAAAAACAAAAAAGAGGAAGAAAATCTCTTGTTGAAAAAGCTAAACCAAGAAGCGGTGGAAACAATGAAAATAGGGGAAGTAGAAGCAATAGAAGCAACAAGAACTATAAAAAAGATAATGCCAGGAGAAGTTACAAAAATAAAAGAAATTAATAAACAAAACGCTGAAGTTTCAAAAACTTCAGCGTTTTTTCTATATGAACAAACTTTTCAATAAATCATAATTTAATACATCAAATTTATTTATCACGATATCTGCTTTTGTAAGATCTTGTCCATGTGAGTCTGGGTTATTGAACCCAATGCACTTAGCACCAGCCTTTTTTGCGGCTTTTATACCATTTGTAGAATCTTCTATAACTAAACAGTTTTTAATATTAACTTTTAGCTTTTTTGCAGCATAAATAAAAATATCAGGGTTAGGCTTACCTTTTTCAACTTCTTCTCCACTTACCAAAATATCAAAATATTGGCATAAATCAAATCCCTTTATAACTGTTTCTATTAAATCTTTGGAAGATGAAGAAGCCACAGCTGTTTTTATGTTTTTGTCTTTTAACTCTTCCAAAATCTTTCTTATTCCAGGGATTTCATTCCCATTCATATTTTTTCTTATAAAATCGTGGGTATGCTTCCTGTGTTTATCTGTCAGTGTATCAAGGTTTTCGTTTAAATCATATTTATCTCTTAGATCTTCCCACATTTTTTCTGTGGAAATACCAATATAATTACTATATTCATTCATGGGTACTGAAAAGCCAAGTTTATCGAATAGTTGTTGGTTCGCTTCGTAATGTAATGGCTCAGAATTTATAATAACTCCATCCATATCAAAAATAACTGCTTCAAGCATTATTATTCACCTATCCATTTTGATTTTCTTTAACAAAGTTTTTTAATTCATCAATGTCTTTTCTCATCAATTCTTTAAATAAATCTCCAGATATTTTTTCGTTGTTAAAAAGATAAGTAGCCATAATTTCCAATCTTTCTTTATTTTTTTGAAGTATTTCTTTAGCCTTGTTATATGCATTGAAAATGATGCTTTTTATTTCATTATCAATAGCTCTTGAAGTTTCCTCTGAAAAGGTTTTGCTCCTTGTCATATCTCTACCTAAGAAAACTTCATCATTTTCATCTTGCCAGACAGAAGGACCCAATTTGCTACTCATACCCAAAGAATAGATCATTTTTTTTGCCATATCGGTAGCCCTTTTGATATCATCTGAAGCTCCTGTTGTAATTTTTTCAAAAATCAATTCTTCAGCAGCTCTTCCACCTAAGGCAAAAGAAATTCTATCCACAATTTCCGATTTTGAGTTCAAGAATTTGTCTTCTTCAGGGATTAAAAGTGTGTATCCAAGTGCTGAATTACCTCTTGGAACAATGGTAATTTTCTGTACAGGGTCCAAATTATCTAAATAATAGCCCATGAAAGCATGGCCAAGTTCGTGATAAGAAAGAATTTTTCTTTCATCTTCGGATATTACTCTTGACTTTCTTGCCGGGCCGGCTATAACTCTTTCTACTGCTTCTTCAAAATCTTCCATGGTCATGTGATTATGTTTTTCTCTTAAAGCTAACAAAGCTGCTTCGTTGACCAAGTTTTCCAAGTCAGCACCAACAAACCCTGGGGTTTTTGCAGCCAATTTTTCTGGGTTGACATCACTTGAAATCTTTTTTCCTTTCAAATGAAGTTTCAATATTTCTTCTCTTCCTTTTTTATCTGGAGCATCGATTACTATTTTTTTATCAAATCTACCAGGCCTTAAAAGAGCCTTGTCCAAAACATCTGGTCTATTTGTAGCCGCCATTACTATAACGTTTGTATCGTTATCGAAACCATCCATTTCTACCAATAAAGAGTTAAGTGTTTGCTCTCTTTCGTCGTTTCCGCCTCCGAGGCCTGCACCTCTTTGCCTTCCAACTGCATCAAGTTCATCTATAAAAATTATAGAAGGAGCTTCTTCTTTTGCCTTTTTAAAGAGATCTCTAACCCTTGAAGCACCAACTCCAACATACAATTCAACAAAATCAGAACCACTCATGTAAAAGAAAGGAACATTTGCTTCTCCCGCTACAGCTCTTGCAGTAAGAGTTTTACCTGTTCCAGGAGGTCCAACCAAAATAACCCCCTTGGGCATACGTGCTCCGATTTCTAAAAATTCTTTTGGGTCTTTTAAATACTTTACTATACTTTGAAGTTCTTCTTTTACTTCATCAATACCAGCAACGTTATCAAAAGTAATTTTATTTTTCTTTGGATCATATTTTCTGGCTGTTGTTTTTCCAAATGGCATTCCAGAAGTTCCGCCAGCTCCTCCATTCATCATAGGTCTTAAAAGCCAAAACCAGAACAATATGATTATCACAATTGGTAATAAAGAACCTAAAAGGCTGAACCACCAATTTGATGCTAAACTTTTTATATATATTATTTCAACTCCATTTTGTGCAATTTGGTTTATATACTGCTTATCAACAACTAAAGGTGGAGCATACGACTTTATTTGTACTCCTTCAGTGGTTGTCAGGGTTATATTGCCACCACTTTCAATAGTCATCCTTTGAATTTGTCCATCTTCAATCAAATTAATTAGTTGAGAATAATCTATTTGCCTTGGCCCTGTGGTATTCATCTGTGATATAGAAAAGAAAAATATTACCGCTAAAATTAAATATATCCAAAAAACACCAATATTAGAAGTTCTTTTACCATTAGCCATCTATTCGACCTCCTGTTTGATATCTATAATACAATTATATCAGTATATCAGATAAAATCAAAAAATATTCATATAATTATATCTTTATAACCTTTTAAAAAGATTAAAATAAGTTTATAAAATTTTAAAACAATAGACTAAAATAAAAAGTATAATTTAAATGAGTGATTTGAAAAAGGAGATAACAAAATGGATTATTTTTGGATAAACATATTAATTCTTTCAACTTTTATTTTTATAGTTTTAATGATGATTGTTTTTATTTTAAAGCTTAGGAAAAACAACCAAAACATTAATGAGTCGAAAAAACGATATAAAAATCTTTTTAATTCAATACCAGTAGCTATTTTTGTATGGGGAAAAGATTTAAAAGTTTTAGATTGGAATAAACATGCAGAATATATTTTTGGTTATAAAAAAGAAGAAATAATAGGTAAAAATTATTTTGATTTTATTGTTCCAGAAGATTTAAGAAAAGATGTGGATAAAGTAACTTCGAAAATACTAGATATGAATAGGGTGAAAAACGTAAGTGAAAATATAACAAAAGATGGAAGAAGAATTCTTTGTGAATGGGATGTTATAGTAGAAAAAGATGAAAAAGGGAATTTTTATCGTGCAATTTCAATGGCTCAAGATGTTACTGAGAAAACAAAATATCAGCAAGAATTGAAAAAAACAGTTGAAAAATTATCTGAAACTAATGAAGAATTGTACAGTTCAAATGAAGAATTAGAAGAATCTTATAAAATAATAGAAAATCAATCTGATCAAATGAGAGAGATGATAGAGCTGTTCAACAGATTCGATCAAACAGATATGTCTTTAGATCAATTCTACAGCGAAATCCTTTTGGTGGCTATGGATGTTATGACTGAGGCAGATTATGGATCTATATCAATTATTGAAAAAGATAAATGGGAGTTTATAGCAAGTTCAGGACATAATTTAGAAAAGTTGAGAGAACTCGAATTGCACAAAAAAGATTCAATAATAGTCAGTAGCCCTACTATTATAAAAGATATAAAAAAAGAGAACATGAAAAGATTTAACGATGCTCAAAGGCGTATTTTCGAAGAAGCCACTCGTGATATAAAAGAATCTCTCATTATTTCTGTTCCCATAGATGACGATATATATTTGAATATAGCCATAGATATTGCAGCAGAAAGTAAGAAGGGTTTTAACGATAATAGTATAATGCTTTTTCAAGCTTTCAAAAATATAGCAAGTACATATCTTAAGAACAAAGTTTATTCAAAAAAGATAATAGATTCTTATTTAGACTTTTCAAAAAAACTTGCTACGATTGCTGAAGCACATGACGATATTACAGGGAAACATATTAATAGAGTAGGTGAATTATCAGCTTTCTTTGCAGAAAAATTAGGTTATAAAAAAAGTTTTGTTGATAGGATCAGAAATGAAGCGCCACTTCACGATATTGGAAAGATATTTGTAGATAAAGCTATTTTAGATAAAAAAGGCCCGTTGACAGATGAAGAATGGGAGATCATGAAAAAACATACAGTTCTATCTGGTAGGCTTCTTTCTGAGGACTTTTTTAGATTGGCTAAAAAAATAGCCTATTACCACCATGAAAAATGGGATGGATCAGGTTATCCATTTGGAATGAAAGGTGATGAAATTCCTTTAGAAGCACAAATTGTTTCTCTTGTAGATGTTTACGATGCCTTAAGAGACGAAAGGCCTTATAAAAAGGCTTTCACACATCAACAAGCAGTTGATATAATCTCAAAAGGAGATGGAAGAACAAAACCTGAACATTTCAACCCAAAACTTTTGAAAATATTTTTGGAGTATGAAAAAGATATAGAAAAAATTTTCGACGATTTAAAAGAGTAGAAGCCTCGCTTCTACTCTTTAATTTATGCTTTTATCAATTTTTTAAGAAAGTAGTTTATCAAGAAAAATATGAATAGTAAAACAACTATCGATGGCCCAGATGGTATATCAAGGTAATAGGAGAAGTATATTCCCAAAAACGAGCTTAGTAAACCGAAAATGGAACTAATGATGACCATTTGATTTATAGATTTTGCCCAAAGCTTTGCTATAACTCCTGGGGTTATAAGCATGGAAGTAACCAAAATTATTCCTATGATTTTTACTGATGTAACAACAACAAGAGCAACCGCTATTAAAAATAAAAATCTGATTAGTTCAGTTGGTACTCCGTAAATTTTAGCCATTCTTTCATTGTAGCTGAAATATTTTAGCTCTTTGTTGAAAATTGTTATAAAAAATATGACCGACAATAAAATTATTCCCAAAGTGATGATATCCGTTAGATTGACCATCAAAATATCTCCAAAAAGATAACTTTCTATCTCTGGAGTATATCCCGGTTTTAAGTTCATAATAATTACACCCAATGCCATTGATAATGGAAAAAGCATTCCAATTAAGGAATTCTCACTTATCTTACCTTTTTTACCTACAAAATAAATAAAAACAGCAAATAATATCCCTGTTATAATACTCACTAAATTCATATTCCATCCAAAAAAAATCGCTACGGCTATTCCTCCAAAAGCAGTGTGGGCTGCACCATCACTTATGAATTCCATCTTTCTCAAAACGATGTAGTTCGAAAGAATGGAACAAGAAAGTCCCGAAAGAATTGATGCTATTAGTGCGTATAACATAAATTGATAAGACAGTATCTCAATCATTTCTATCAACAACTTTCACTTTGTTTTCTACATGTACAAGCATTTCCAAACTATCGGGGTATAAAATTTTGAGATCTTCAGCGGTCATTTCTTTTGTGCTTTTATGACAATGAAGGGTTTTGTTCAGACACATAACTCTGTTCGTCTTTTTAAACACCATTGATAGATCATGGCTCACGAGAATTATGGTCATGTTTTTTTCAGTTTGTAATCTTTCTAAAACTTTGTAAAACAATTCTTGGCCTTTTTTGTCAATGCCAGCTTCTGGTTCATCCAGAACCAATATATCTGGATCAAATATAACAGCTCTTGCAAGCATTAACCTTTGGTATTCACCGCCAGATAATTTCCCAACTTGTCTATCGAAAACGTACTCGATGTCTAATAGGTTTAACAATTCTTTAACTTTTTTTTTGTCTAAATCATCAAACCCTTTCAAAATCTTTTTATTTTTGTATAGGCCCATTAATACAACTTCTGAACCTGTTATTGGAAAATCTTTTTCAAAGTCATCATGTTGAGGAATATAACCTACCTTTCCGTTAATTGTAATTTTTCCAGTATATTCAAGTTCACCCAAAATACACTTTATAAGAGAAGATTTCCCAGCACCATTTGGACCTATTATTCCGACAAAATCTTTTTTATATATATCAAAATTGATGTCTTTTAAAATATGATTATTGTCTGATTTAAAATTTAGATTTTCTACTTTAATCATTTGCTTCATCATAATCTCTCCTATTTTTACAATCGTGGCATAATCCTTCAAAATAAAGAGTATGCGATTTCACTTCAAAGTCTAACTTTTTATTAATATGTTTTTTGAACTCTTCTTCAAAACATTTGTTTATTTTCTGAAATTTTTTACATTTAGTACAATAAACAAAATGGTAGTGACCTTTTGATGTGAAATAATATTTTATCTTGTCAGAAAACACTATAGACCTTAAAATAGCTTGTTCCTCAAAAAAATTCAAATTTCTGTATATAGTCGAAAGATCGTAATCTTCTTCGAGAATTTTGCTTAGTTGTTCTGCATTTAATGGCTTATCATTTTCATTAAATATTTTTAAAATGTCTCTTCTTGCCTTTGTCATTCTCATAAAAAACACCTCATTGAACTATCACGTCCACTTCTGATTCTTTTCCTCCAATTGGTTTTACAACTATAGAGTTTGGCATTGCTATTAGCTGTTGATTAGATTTATTGGTTGGCCCCATATGTTCAACTATTTTCAAAGGATTTTTTTCATCTGTGTCGACAACTTTTACAGTCCCATTCATAAAAACAACTTTCAGGTGATAGACTCCATTTTCATCGTAAACTGAATATGTGCCTTCTTCTGTTATGGTCATTATTTTTTCACCTTTTAAATAAACCTCTGCTCCTGTTATGCCTTCTTTTGAAAATGAATTGAAGAGCATAAAAATACCAGCTATTGCAAAGATAACTATTAGAATATAAATATCTCTTTTTTTTACAAAGTTAGGCATGATAAAACTCCTTTATAATTTATTGTTTTTTCAAAGATTCTAAGAATATAGAATTTATATTATTATAATAATCCATGATTGTTTCAGCTGTATTTGGATCACCTAAAGGATCAATCACTGCAATGTCTATGTTCAAAGTTTCTGCAATTGTTTTTGCAGCCCTATCTGACATTTGTGGTTCAACGAAAATAATCTTTACGTTATTTTCTTTTGCTTTATTTATGAGCTCTGCCAATTCTTTTGGTGAAGGGTTTTCTCCGGGTGAAGTTTGAACAACTCCCGCTATTTGTATACCATATTCTTCAGCGTAGTATGAAAAAGAGTTGTGGAATGTAAAAACAGATCCTGATAGTTTATGTTTTCTAAAATCTTGGTCTATAGCTTTTAGTTTTAATATAAGTGTTTTAGAATTTTGAATGTATTCTTCTTTTGATTGTGGGTTGACTTTTATCATTTTATCTGTTAATTCAGGGACAATATACTTATACATAAAAACCGGATTGATCCAAACATGTGGGTTAATTCCATGATCATGTTCATTTGTTTCTGATTTTTTGGGAGGGTAGTCTTCTTCAAAATTTTCAAAGTGTTCATGTAATACAACTTCTCCAGCATAAAAAATATCGATTTTATCACTGGATAAATTATCTAAGAATATTTCAGCATTCAAACCATTTACTACCAGCAAATCACTTTCATATATATTTTTAACGTCTGATGGTATAAGAGAATATGTATGAGGGGATTTCCCTTCTGGAATTATTAAATCTAAGTGATCTTCATCGGTCTTCAATTCTTTTAACACAAGGTAATAAGGATAAATTGAAGCTGTGAATTTAGCAGTAAAACTTGTTAAAGCTAAGATTGAAATGATTGATATCAACAAAAATTTTTTCATATTAGGCCTCCGTAAATGCAATTTATTTGTATTTGCAACTTGTTTGCATTTAATATTATAACAGATAATATATTAAGAAAAAATAAATTATCCGTTTAGAAATAAAAAACGAAGAAAGATATTTGCTTTCTCCGTTGGTATAAAATATATTAACTTAGCAATAAAGGCTCAAATTGTGCGTTATACAATGAATAGTAAGCACCTTTTTTGTTTATCAACTCTTCATGAGTTCCCTGCTCGACAATCCCCTTATCTGTGAGAACAATGATTCTTTTGGCATGCCTTATTGTTGCCAATCTATGGGCAATAATAAATGTGGTTCTATTTGTCGATAATCTTTCTATTGATTCTTGTATAATCATTTCACTGTAATTATCTAAAGAAGATGTGGCTTCGTCTAAAATAAGTATAGGAGGATTTTTTAAAAACATTCTGGCGATAGAAATTCTTTGTTTTTGCCCACCAGAAAGTTTAACTCCTTTCTCACCTATGTTTGTATCGTATCCATTGACCAATTTTGTTATAAAATCATGGGCGTTTGCAGCTTTTGCAGCATTAATCACTTCCTCATCAGTTGCATTGAATTTTCCATAAGCTATATTGTCCCTTATTGATCCCGAAAAAAGAAAGACATCTTGTTGTACTACACCAATGTTGTTTCTCAAAGAGTAGAGAGTGAAGTCTCTAACATCGGTTCCATCTATAGAGACTTTTCCTTCCGGCACATCGTAGAATCTTGGTATTAAAGAACAGAGTGTTGATTTACCAGCTCCAGATGGTCCTACTATGGCTACAGTCTCACCTTTTTTAACAGATAAAGAGATATTGTGTAAGACTTTTTCTCCTTCCTCGTATCTAAAGCCAACATTTTCAAATTTTACGTTACCATCTAATTTCCCAGCTTCTATTGCATCTGGTTTATCTTTAACTTCAGGGTCAATGTCCATAAGTTGTAAAAACCTTCTAAACCCAGCTCCACCTTGTTGGTACATTTCAACAAATCTAAGTAAAATGTTCAAAGGTTCTAAAAACTGGGTAACAAACAAAGAGTAAGCAAAGAAATCTCCAATATTTATTTGTTCGTTGTATACGAAGATACCACCAGCCAAAAGCATTATTACTATTGCCAGATTTGAAAGAAATTTGGTTTGAGAGTAGAAAACTCCCAGATGTTTAAAAGCCTTTGATCTAGCTTCTTTAAATCTTTCATTCCCCTTGTTGAATTCTTTTATTTCGTGTTCTTCATTGGTAAAAGATTTTACTACCCTTATACCAGATAATGATTCTTCTATTCTTGCGTTTACATCAGCAATTTTTTCTTTTGCTTCTCTGAAAGCTGCTTCTAACTTATTGTTAAATATATACATATAAATGAACATAAAAGGAACAATTGAAAATGTGATTAAAGTTAGTGGTACGTTTATAGTTAACAAAAGTATAAAAGCCCCTATTATTCTTACTAAAGAAATGAATAAATCTTCTGGCCCATGATGGGCTACTTCAGCTATTTCTTGTAAGTCCGTTATAATACGTGACATAAGATGCCCAACTTTTGTGTTACTGTAATAGTTAAAATCCAGCTTTTGTAGATGGATAAACAAGTTTTTTCTCATATCAGCTTGCATTCTCACACCCATTACATGCCCCCAATAATTAACTATATATTGAAAAATCATCATCAAAAAATAAACTCCCAATAGAATTACTGAAAGCCAGATTATCATTCCCAAATCTTTATTTGGTATAGCATCGTTGATGACCTTTCTTGTAATCATTGGGTAGACAAGGCTGAGTCCAGCAAGTGAAAAAGCCGAGAACATGTCTAAAATAAATAGTTTTATATGGTTTTTATAGAATTCAATAAATCTTTTTAACATTTTTTACCCCCGTTCATAAAATATGGTTAACTTCCCTTACCATTCTATCATAAAATTAAATTGATGCCTATCATTTATAAGCATCAATTTAATTTTAATTAACCATTTAATTTTTTATAATAAGACAAAATGGTCTCAGAATCTTCAAAACCTATTTTTTGATACAAGTTTTGAGAAATTAGATTTTTAGCGTTTACTGTCAAATATACCCTTTCTGTGTTAGTGTTCTCAAAAAGGTGTTTTATTGTATATATCAAAAGATTTTTTCTTATGTTTCTGTTTCTAAAATCGCCTTCAACTTCAAAATTTTCTATATAAGCGGCCTTACCTTTTTTTCTATAAGAAATATGAGCGATGATTTCATCATCTTTTTTGTAATAAAATACCTTATCGTAATTTCCAAAGTCTATGTCATTGAAAGATTCGTTGTTGCTTGGTTTGTATTCCTTTACATATTCAAAGTCTTTTTCTTCGAGGTCGTCAAATTTATCTTTGTCTAAATATATCTTTTTTTGGGATATTTTCATTTTAAATTTATTAGAGCTACAGAATTTTTTTAGATTTTTGTTTTCTTTATAAAATTTTATATTTAACTTTTTGTAATATTCTTTGTTTATAGATTTCATAAAAGTAGTAAACAATTTATCGTTTTTTCTTCCCCAATAGATCTCATCAATTATTGGACCTATCAATTGAATAGTCCCTTTATCTTCATCTTTTTCCCCAGAAATAAACCCAACTATGTTATTTTTGTCGATTAAAACAAAACTGTTGTTTTCGTCTAAATTTTGTAGTTGGTTAATTAGAGCACTGTAATCTTTTTCAAGATAGAAAACATTGTGCTCTTTTTTTGAATTGTATTCATTCAAAAATTTTGCCACAGGAACTAATAATTCTTGTTTTAATTTTTCGATCATTTGTTCCCCCCCTAATATTTCTTTCAAATATAACCCAAAATTTTAGTTGTAAATTTCAAAATCCCATAAACCAGTTTCTATAAAATCATTATAAAACTGTAATTCCATATAATCAGATAAAACAGAAGATTTTATTTTATAAGAAATACCTATTCCAGATAAGTAGTCTACAGGATAATTATACTCACCTATTAAAAGCTCTTCAGATTCAACACTTTTTTCAATTATAAATTTTTCTTTGAAGTCTTCATAATCAGTCAAAGCAAGGTTTAAATCTAAAAGTTTATTATAGTTTGCAACATATGGAGATATATAGATTGAGCCTGAAGTTTCAAGTAAAATATTTTTTAAGTTTTCAGTTAAATTATCTTTTATATAATCTCTTAAACCATCGGTTTTTAGAACAGAAAAAGTTATAGCATAATATTTATCATTATAAAAATAAAAATCATCATCTAGGCCTTTTTCATAAGACCTCGCATAATACTCAACTTGTTTTTTTAAAAGATTTTCTAAGTTTCCATCAAATTCTTTTAAAAATGTATAATCCCAGCCATCTCCTGGTTCTTCATTTACAGAACCTGCGTAATAGTTTATCTCATCAGCAAATTCATAGATAATCTCTATAAAAGCCATGTCACACGCATCTGTACCAAAAACATCTATTTTATCATCAAATTCAATTTGAAAGTTTTTCAGCAGTTGAGTTATTTCTTTTATTTTTAAAGATGAATTGTAGTTCCCTTCATCTATAGATATGTTTTTTTGTACATAATCAGTATTGTAATCATGTTCACCTAACCAACCATCACCATGATTCCAAATGTCCAAGTATTTTATAGTTTCTTGTGATCTACTCATCATTTCAAAAAGATAATTTTCCAATAGTTGGATATTTCCAGAATTAATTTCCCCTTCTGAAGAATAATATGGGGATTCCTGAGTTTCGTAGTAATGTCCTTCTATAGAATAAATATTGTATATTGTATCAGGATCATTTGAAAAATCCGCAACTACGTTTACAACCATATCTGAGTTTGAGTTTTGGAGGGCGTTTCTAATTTCATTTATATCTTTTTTTAAATAGTTGGGACCAGTAGTTAAATTATTGTCACCACCACCCCACAAAAACATTTGAAATTCAGGGTATACTTTTGATATAGTTTCTTTCCAGCTTCTTCCATACTCGTCGATATATTTAATTAAAATGGAGTCATTTCCTTTAATGACATTTCTGTTTAAATATATATATTTTGAAGGTGTTTCCATTTCATAGGTTATTCCGTCTATTTCATAACTTTTTATTTCCACATCAAATTCTATATATTGTGAGAAATTAACGTCATAAATGCTCTTAGTTATTAAAGGTGTATCTATATCTTTTTTTATGGAAATACAAGAAGTCAAAATAAATGATAAAAATATTATCGATATAAAAAACAGTTTTCTCATAACATCACCTACTTATATGAACAATTATACAATTATATAAAAATTACAATAACTCCCAAAGAAACAAAAGAAGCAGTAAATAAGGAATCTTTGAATTTCCAATTAAAAGTTTTAAATCTTGTTCTTCCTTCATATCCAGAGTAACCTCTCGCTTCCATAGCTATACTAAGTTCTTCTGCCCTTCTCAAAGCTGAAACTAATAGAGGGATTATTATTGACACCACACCTTTTATTTTGCCTGAAAGTTTTCTATCGTCAAACTTTGCACCCCTGCTCATTTGAGCTTTTATTATTCTGTCAGCTTCTGAAGCCATAACGGGAATGAATCTTATCGCTATTGTCATTACCATTGAGAGTTCGTGTGCAAAGCTTTTTGGCACAAAAAACCATCTCAAAACGTCTTCCATTGCATGAGCTAAAGATGTTGGCGATGTTGTCAAGGTCAATACACTTGAGAGCATTATGGCAAATAAAATTCTAAAAGTGATAATTGAAGCATTAAAAAGTCCTTGGTCTGTGATTTTTAAAAATCCAAACTCAAATACAACCTCACCCATAGAATTAAAAAGTTGTATAACAAAGGCAAATACTACAATAAACCATATAGATTTTAAAGACTTTAAATAATATCTTATCGGTAATTTAGAAACAAGCATCAAAGTAAATGTGTATAAAGTCATCAAAAAAACATCAAAAATAGAGTTTATAGAAAAAGCAAAGCCTGCTAAAACAAACAAACCTAATAATTTTCCTCTTGGGTCTAAATTATGCATTAATGAATCTTTTTCAACATATCTTCCTAAAGCAACATTATCTAAAAGCATTTTTATATCAAACCTCTCTAAATTTATTTTGTATAAGGATATTATAATATTTTTTTGTAACTATGACTTTTTTACTCGTTTAATTATACTATATGATAAAATTTTATTGGGGGGATAATTAAGTGGATGATCTATTAAAAAAAAGATTAGTCAAGTTTATTATAACAGCTTGTCTACTATTTTTTATAATTTTTTTGATTTTTGAGATTTATGAAATTAATAGAAGGAAGGATTATCAATACAAGATAGAGTTTTTTCAGCACTATCTAAGGGATAATTATGGGTTAAACGATATGATTATAGCAGATTTTGTAGAAGTTTTTGAAATGCTAAATGAGAAAAGGCCAGATATAGCGAAAAAAATATCTCCACTTGAGATGATTGCAATTGGAGAAAAAGAAACTAATTTTAGAAATATAAAAGGTGATGGAGACGATTCGTTGGGGTTTTTTCAAGTTCAAGAGCCAACATACTGGTTTGTGAAAAACAAATATGAAGATCTATTTTATGAAATAAATTTTTTGGGACTGCCTTGGATATGGGATAATGTCAGAGTGAGACCAGATGCTCAACTTTTGTCTTCCATGCTTTATCTTTATTATTTGAAAGATAGGTTTTCAGAAGAATATGCTTATTCTCACTATAATGGTGGAAATATATATTACCATCAGGATATTATGGTTATCATAAATGAGATTGAAGAAAAATATAAACAATATAGAAAGCAAAAGGAGAGAAATCAGTATGATTAAAGAACCTCTAATAACAAGACCTATATTTTCTGAAAAAGTGTGGGGAAACAGAAAATTAAATGATGTTTTTGATAAAGGTAATGAAAATTCAATAGGTGAAGTATGGTTATATTCAGATGTAAAAAATCGAGAAACTGAATTAATCGGAATGAGTACTGGGAAAATATATGGGTATCCATCTGAAATTTTTCCAGGTATTCCTTTGTTATTAAAATTGTTAGGAACTTCTTCATGGCTTTCTGTTCAAGTCCATCCAGACGATGAATTTGCCAGAAAAGTTGAAAATCAAAAATGGGGAAAAACAGAGTGTTGGTATTTCATAGAAAATAATGGGAAAATAAAAATAAGTAATGATAACGAAGGTGTGAAAAAAGCTTTAGAAGATAATAATTGGGAAGATGTTCTTGAAGATTACGAAATGAATAAATTTGATAGTGTTTTTCTTCCAGCTGGGACAGTTCACACATTAGGACCAAATAGCTTTCTTTTAGAAATACAACAAAGTTCTGATATGACTTACAGGCTTTATGATTGGGGCAGGCCAAGAGAAATACACGTAGAAAAGGCTAAAAAAGTTATGGAAAGTATTAACACAAGTTATTCAATATCAAGAGAAACACAAGGAATTGAAAGCAAATATTTTTCATTTAAAAAATTTAAAGATGAAACAAAAAAAGGATTTGGTATATACTTATCTTTGAAGGATTTTACCACAATAGTACTCCCTGATGGAATAGACCATAATTTTCAGGGTGAATGGATAGAATATAAGTTAAATAAAAACGGTTGGAAATAAATAAGTGTGCTAAGCATACTTATTTTAATTGTTGTTTTATCATTTTTCTAAAATTGTAAATCTGCTTTTGGAAAAGTTATGTTGAAATCTTCAATTCTAAGACTAAAAAGTCTTCTTTGATCTTCTACTTTAGGAAAAAGAGTAGGGTTTATTTTTAGTTTTTTTACTTTTGCGAACCTGGCTTTGCCTTTTCCGAAAAATTTTGTATAATAATCTTTTTTATTATATCTTTGAACAAGAGGTAAAGGTACCAATTTGGTGGATAACGGGAATTTTAGGTGCCTATAATTAGCTTTAAAATCTAAAATATTAATGCCTTCAATATCTACAGAAATTTTTGAAAAATCATCGTTAAAATTAAAATTAGCAAATTGTTTTGGCATACCCCAATTTTCTTTCCCGTTAACTACACTTTCCATTGAAGAAACGTATATTTTAGTTATTGAGTAGTATTTTTTATTATTATAAATGAACTTACCTGGAATAAAAAGCAATTCCTGATAAGGTCCCACATTTGATTCAAAATAATCCATAATCATAATTGCACCAAAACCACCTTTAAAACGGTAATTCAAAAAAGGTGGTAAAGAGCAATTATCTTTAACAAAATCTTTATTAAATTTATAAATTATTACATAACCTCGCCCTTTCAAATTCCAAGGAGCTGAAATTTTATCGACCATATTATCACCTTAAAAATATATTATATCTATATTATATAATAATTTTTAGGTTTAAACGTTATAAAATTAAAATAAAAATCGGGCTGGATAAAATTCCAGCCCTTTAATATTATTTGTTTGGTATCCAATTATTTATTAAATCCATATTTTCTTCTTTCCATTTTTTTGCAGATTCTTCTGGTTTTCCACTGTCTGAAATATAACCCATCAATTCGCCAAGTTGTTTGTCATTCATAAAGAAGTGGTTCAAGAATTGTGCGACTTCGGGCATATCAATTATGAAGTTTCTTCTCGCTAAAGTGTGAATGAATTCTTCTCTACCATAAACACCTTTAGGATCTTCTAAAAATTTTAAGTCAAATCTGGCAAATTTCCAATGTGGAGCCCAACCTGTAACAACTATCCATTCTTTGTTGTCTATAGCATCTGCAAGAGAAGCTGTCATAACAGGGCCTGAGCTTGTTATTTGTTCAAAATCCAAATTGTACTCTTCTATTGCAATTTCAGTTTTACCAGCTATAGCTGCTCCAGCTTCAATCCCAATGATTTCTGAATCAAATTTTTCTTTGTGTGTATTCAACTCTTCTATTGAATTTATGTTTACATATGCTGGGACTACCAAACCAATTTTTGCACCTTTATAGTTATACCCTAAATCAGTTAGATCTTCTTTGAATCTATCCATGTAAGCTTTTGAAGTTACTGGTAACCAAGCATCCATGAAAGCATCAATATCTCCCTGTGACAAAGAAAGGTAAATAGGGCCATTATCTGCAATGATAATATCGACCTCGTACCCCATTTCTTCCTCAAGAACCACTTTTGCCAAGTTTGTCATAGCGATACCTTCTGCCCAATTTCCTGTTGCCAATCTAACTGTTTCTTTTGAAAACACCATTAAGAAAGTAAGTAATACCATTGTTACTATCAATAATTTTTTCACTACAAAAATCCCTCCCTGTTAATGATTATAAAATATTTTTTTACATTTCAACTATAACAAGTTTATATCAAGTCAATGATAAGTAAATGATAAATCATTATTAAATCAAAAAAATTTCAGTAATGAATTAACCCTTTCTATAACCCTCAAAAAGTTTCCCACCTTTTATATTTAGAATATCGTTGGTGAGTGATATTAAAACATCTTTATTTTCATTTTTGTAATATTCTTCCATAGCCATAAGAAAAATATCTGCAATTTGTTCATCAAAATTTTTAAGTGCTTTTGCATTGTATTTACCTTTTGAATCCCAATATCCATTTACCAAAAGGGTGAACTGTTTTAATTTTTCAATCAATTCTGAAACAGTAAAAAGATTTTTGAAGTAATCTTCTTCACCTTCAAAATCATCCAAAAGATTTGTTATTTCGTATCTAAAATCTCTAATTTCATCAAGGGTTAATTCTTCTGGCCCTTTTTTCAAAAGACTTTTTGCTTGTTTTTTCATGATATTTATAATCTGATTATCTTTTAGAATAATACTTTCTAAAATCATGTTAGGGAGAGATGGCCTTTTTCGTCTGGCATCTTTTTCGAAAAAATCCATATAGTTTTTATTGTTGAAAACAAAAGCTTCAATATTCCATCCAAATTCAGCATAACTTTGTCTATATGGTGTATCAACTTCATCGGTAATTACAATAATATTTAGATCAGAATTATCGTTATATTCTTGTCTGGCAACGCTACCAGCAAGCATTGCTGCTTGTGCTTTTGGGAAATAATATTCAACAAATTTTTTTGCAGCTTCTATTGGCTTTTCTTTCATAAAATCAACTCCTTTTAAAATAATTATAACAAAATTGAAATAGCAGTTGCTATTTTGGTTGAAAGATAGATGTTGGAAGAAAAAACTTTATCGAAAACTTTTGCGTATGTCATGTCGGCTAAACGAAGTGCATGGAGACAACTTGTCAGTTAATTTTGCTTTGCAAAATTTATAGATTATCGAAAATAATAAATAGAGCTCTTTACTAGATCAAATTATTGAAAAAATAATATCTTCAATCACTTGGAAATACTAAAAATTGTAAACTCGCAAAAAGCAGCTCAGACATACAATTTTTTTAACGCATTTCCAGCGTTCTTTCAGATAAATTTTGTACAATAATTTTCAATAGTTCATCGCATCTATTTATTGTTTTTAAAAATGTTTTAGATAAGTTTTTTTCTAAATATAAAGTTGTTTTGATATAACATGCTATAATTTTAATAACGATTAAAAGCATAAAAAGGAGTTGTTTTATTATGGTAATAGATTCTCATGTTCATTTTGGAAAAGCTATGGAATGGGATTTAAAAGGTATAGATTTAATAAACGCTTTTAAAAAATATAGTATTGATTTTGGAATTGTTTCAAATATAGAAGGAGCAGAGTTTGGACATGAATTTGATAAAATTGAAAATGACGAAGATCAATTAAAAGTCAATAAAAAAACTCTTGATCTTGTAAAAGAAAATCCAGAAAAATTAAAAGGCTTATTTTGGATAAAACCTAATACCAACAAATATTCGGATGAAATCAAAGATTTTTTAATTGAAAACAAAAAATTTTTTTGTGGGTTAAAAGCGCATCCTTACCACTCTAAAATGAAATTCACTACAGAAAACTACAGGCCATATATCAAATTGGCAGAAGAATTAGATATTCCTTTTGCAGTACATACAGCAGAAGATGAAAATTCAAAAGTTAAGTATTTATACGAAACTGCTAAAGAAAATCCAAAAGTCAATTTTATTGCTGTTCATATGGGCCTTGGGACAGATAATCAAGAAGCTATCGAATATATTTCCAAGTTAGACAATTTGTATGGAGACACTACATGGGTATCAAAAGAAAATGTTTTGGAAGCAGTAAAAAAATGTGGGAGTAAGAAAATTATGTTTGGAACTGATGCAATAATAGATGGAACTAATACATACGAAAAATATTTAACTATGTTTGAATATTTACATGAAAACCTTTCTGAAGAAGATTTCGAAAATGTTTTTAGATACAATGCAAGAAGGTTATTTGATCTATGACGCCAAGAGACATTGTAGAGTTTCATAATTTCTATAACAATTTGTATAAAAGTGCTGAGACTTTTCACAAGTTTTTAGAAAAAAACAATTATTATTCCAAACTTATATATTCAACAAGGAATGGGTTTTACATGAACAAAGAGTATTTTGAAGAAAAATATCATATACCTGAAATCGAGATGATGGATAAATCATCAATTGTTTTTGATGTTATTGGCATAACTTACTATTACTGGTCAATTAAAAAAGAGAGCATAAAATTAGAAAGTCTTTCTCTGCTTAATGAGTTAAACCAGGGAAACAGAATAGAAATTTATGGTGCGGATAATTATATGACTGATTATTATGACGATACAGACGAAAAAACTCTTGATAATATTAAAAGATCAAGTGAAGACGTGTTTCAAATATCTATTATAGAAAGGTTCAAATACAACATAAAAAATGAAGAATTGTTTGAAATATATTTGAAGAATTATGGGGTGATTTTTAGAATCTAAATTATAAAAGAGGTGATTTTTATGGAAGAAGACTTACCAGATAGTTATAAGATAATAATGAATAAAGAAGATAAAAATCACTTTTATAAATGGTTTTTTATCTTCTGATTTTTAGGAGGTAAAAAATGTGATATTGAAAACAACCAGTAAAAAAATAATGGAATTGATTAGGGAGAAAAACTTTAGCGAATTAAAAAATGAACTAATGCAGATGAACGTGGTAAATATATCAGAACTTATTCAAGAATTTCCATCAGTTGAAGCCTTGATGATTTATAGACTTTTACCAAAAGAAAAAGCGGTAGATGTGTTTTATTATTTGGATAAAGGTTATCAACAAAAGATTATTGAAAAGATTACAGATTCTGAAACTCAACATATTTTAAGAGAATCACAATTTGATGATATGGTCGATTTAGTTGAAGAAATGCCAGCTTCTGTTGTAAAAAAAATAATTAAAAATACGTCTAGAGAAAAAAGAGGGTTGATTAATAAATTTTTAAATTATCCAGATTTTTCAGCTGGAACAATAATGACTTTAGAGTATGTAGGATTGAATCAAAATTGGACTGTGAAAGAATCTTTAGATCATATAAAAAAAGTGGCTGAGAATGTTGAATCAATATATACCGCATATATTCTAAGTCCACATAGAAAGTTAAAAGGTATAATTTCTCTAAGAAAATTACTAATGTCTGATGAAAGTGAAAAAGTAAAGAATGTAATGGTCAAAACAGATTTAATAACAGCTCGAACATATGAAGATCAAGAAGATGTAGCGAAAAAAATGAGTAAATATGATTTTAATATAATTCCTGTGTTAGACAAAGAGGATAGAATGATTGGAGTAATAACTATAGATGATATTATAGATGTTATTAAAGAAGAAAATACAGAAGATTTTGAAAAAATGGCAGCTATCGAACCTCTAGCAGAAGGTTATTTGGAAGCAAAAACTTGGACTTTGGCAAGAAAAAGGATTATGTGGCTTATAATTTTAATGGTTTCAGCAACTTTTACTGAAATTGTTATTAGAGACGCAGAGAGTGTATTGAGTTCTGTAGCTATCTTAGCTTCTTTTATTCCAATGCTTATGGATACTGGAGGAAATTCTGGATCGCAAGCTGCGACTCTTGTAATAAGAGGATTAGCTATAGATGAAATACAACTAAAAGATGTGTTGAAAGTTTTATTAAAAGAGTTCAAAGTAAGTTTGATAGTAGCTTTTGCATTATCTTTAATGAATTTTTTAAGAATTTACTTTATATCTCAAGTTGGCTTTACAATAGCTTTTGTCGTAGGCGTGACATTGTTTTTTACTGTTGTGATAGCGAAAATGATAGGAGCTATGCTTCCTATGGCTGCACAAAAACTTAAATTAGATCCTGCAATAATGGCTGCTCCTTTGATAACAACAATTGTAGATACTACATCTTTGATATTATACTTTACCTTTGCCAAAACGTTTTTGAATTTATAAAAAAATAAAGGTGGATTTTTAAATTAAATGAAAAATAAGAATATATTTTACGATTATAAGAATATAAACAAATATAGAACAGTGAATTACTGCCCTAATTGTGGGGAGAAATTAGCACCAAGGGACGACGATTTTCAAAAATGTGATAATTGTGGATATGTTAATTATGTCAACCCACAAACAGCCACAGCCATCCTGATCACAGATGGAGAAAAGTATTTACTTGGAAAAAGAAATAGTGAAAATGTAAAGAACGGATATTGGGCTCTTCCAGGGGGATTTATAGAGTTCAAAGAGGATTTTTTAACTGCAGCAAAGAGAGAAGTAAAAGAAGAAACTAATTTGGACATAAAGATAGACAAAATAATAAACGTATCCCACAACTTTTTAAATAAGAATCTACATAGTTTGGTGATAGTTTTACATGCTACAGTAATTAATGGAGAAGCTAAGGCAGGAGATGACATTTCACAGGTTAAATGGTTTAATTATGGAGAAGATATGCCAGAGATGGCTTTTGATGCTGATATACATATAATCAATTACTATTATCAAAAAAATCCAAAAGGAATTAAAATAGACGAAACATAAAAAATAAAAAACTACCCTCTTTTAAGAGGGTAGTTAAATGGTATCATTTATTTTCTCAAAAACGAGTACATATTATCTAAAAGCTGATCTAAGTTATCTATTAAAGGTGAATGTCCAGAATTTTTGAGATACACTAATTCTGCATTTTCTCCAATGTCTTTTTTGATATCTAGAGCCATTTGTTCTGGAACTACGAGGTCGTTCTCACCCCAAAGAACTAAAACAGGGCAATCTATGCTTTTTGCTTTTCCGTTTCCTTGATCTATTCCATTGTGTTCTTCACTTATATTAAAATGGACTAAAGCGTAATCAACATCTGTAAGATTTCTTTGTGTCAACATGTCGTCTAAATACTCATCGTATTTTTCTGGATCGGGTTTGTTATGAGTATATATTGAGGATTCCCATATAGCTTTTAAAGTTTCTTTGTCTTTATTATCATAAGCGTTTTGTAAAGGTGAAACTTGAACTGCTATTTCTTCTTTTGTAGTTAAAAATTCACCTGGAATAGGTTTTCCTGCTTGGTCTATTTTGAACATTGGATATCCTCTTGTACCTACTGATTCAATAAGAATTAGTTTTTTAACTTTTGAAGGGTGATCTGCAGCCAGAACCATAGCTACTCCACCACCAGTTGACCAACCAGCAACATTTACATTTGTTAAATCCATTTTATCCATGAATTCATTTATGTCTTCTTCAAAATCTTTTAGTGAGTTTACAGGTGTTTTGTAAGTTGATGCACCAAATCCTCTCATATCTACAGCGTAAATAGTGTAATCTTTATCGAACTTTTCCATCAATATATCCCAGTGTTTTGAAGAAGTCATGTTTCCATGAATCAATAATAACTTTTTGTCTCCACCTTCTTTTATTCTATAACCCAATTCTTCACCGTTACTTAATTTAATTGTTTTTACTGGAAAATCCATTGAAAATACCATCAAGAAAGTTAACAATACCATCGTTACTACTAATAATTTTTTCATTATAAGTTTTACCCCCCTTTTTAATATATCATCCTTTGAAAAAATCATTTAAATCAAAAAGTAATAAATTATCATTTGATTCAGAAATTTCTGATAAATTTCTTTCAAAACCAGATTTAGAAAAAATAACAAAATATTTTTCAGAAAAATCAAAAATATTGCTTTTATCTTTTAATTGCTCATAAGTTTGAACTCCAACTTTTTTATCATACCACTTGCATTCTCCAAATAATGCAGATTTGTTAGAAAAAGCTAAAATATCTATTTCCTCCTGTCTTTTTCTTACGGGATTATGTCCCCACCATCTACCAATCTTCTCAAAAACAAAAGGTAATTTTTTTTGAAAGTTTAATTTCGTTAAAAATTGAATAGATACATCTTCAAAAACGAATCCCATATATTGGTTTAAAAAAGGTTCTACTTTTTTTTCAAAAACATAATCATACATTTCTTGTTCGATTAAAGAATAATTAGAAAAAATAAACCTATAATAGAATTTAAACATATTATCTTTTAATTTATAAATTGATTTTCTCGATGTCTTTTTATCTAAAATAGGCAGTTCTTTTTCTACTAGATGAATATCTATTAATGTTTTTAAATACTTAGCTGTTTTATCATTTTTCTCGCCTATCTTTGTTGAAATTTCATTTAATTTTGTATATCCATTAGCTATAGATTCTATTATTGAATTATATAAAGAAGGTTCTCTTAGTTCCTGTTTTAAAAGATGTTTTGGTTCATCAAATAGATATGAGTTTCTATTCATAAAATTATTAACTATATTTTCTTTAACAGAAATAGAATAATCAAATTTATTCAAGTATTGCGGAGTTCCTCCCAATATTCCATAATTAATTATTTTATCTTTATTAGAATAGCTTTTTGAAAATAAACTACTTTCAAAAATATCAAAAGGTTTAACTTCCATTTGAGATGTTCTTCTTCCAAAAAGAGGACTTTTGTAGCTTAGAATTTCTTTTTCCATAAAGCTCATAGAAGAACCGCATATAATTAAAAATAAATTAGTTTTCTGTAGTAAATTATCAATTAAATTTTGAAGCAATGAAATAAGACTTTTATTAGAATTTGCAATATAAGGGAATTCATCAATTATTAGAACCAATTTATTTTTTAAGGCTTTTTCTCCTATGAATCTAAAGGCTTTTTCCCAACTAGTAAACGAGTCTAAATAATCATTCATTTTAAAATGTTCTAAAATTTGATTTGAAAATTTTTCTAAAGCTAACTTGTCATTATACTCTTCTGCAACAAAGAAAATACTATTTTTATTTTTAGAAAATTCTTTTAATAAAGAAGTTTTCCCTACCCTTCTTCTTCCGTACATTACTAAAAATTGAAATCCTCTTTTTAAATATAAATCATTTAAAGAATTTAATTCTTTTTTACGATTAAAAAACATAATTATCACCTCAAACAATTATACCGTATTTTACTAACTCTAAAGTTAATAACTTACGAGTAAGTAATTGACAAGTAAATAAAAAACTACCTTCTTAATAGAAGGTAGTTAAATTTTTGATTTTATTTTCTCAAAAACGAGTACATATTATCTAAAAGCTGATCTAAGTTATCTATTAAAGGTGAATGTCCACAACAAAAATATGTCTTTCTTTATATCTAATGCCATTTGTTCTGGAACTACGAGGTCGTTCTCACCCCAAAGAACTAAAACAGGGCACTCTATGCTTTTTGCTTTTCCGTTTCCTTGCTCTATTCCATTGTGTTCTTCACTTATATTAAAATGGACTAATGAATAATCAACATCTGCAAGATTTCTTTGTGTCAACATGTCGTCTAAATACTCATCGTATTTTTCTGGATCGGGTTTGTTATGTGTGTATATTGTGGCTTCCCATATAGCTCTTAAAGTTGCTTTGTCTTTATTATCATATGCTTTTTGTAATGGGAGAACCTGTACGGGATCTCTTGCTATTTCTTCTTTTGTAGTTAAATATTCTCCAGCTATGGCATTTCCGGTTTGGTCCTTTTTAAACATTGGATATCCTCTTGTACCTACTGATTCAATAAGAATTAATTTTTTAACTTTTGAAGGGTGATCTGCAGCCAGAATCATAGCTACTCCACCACCAGTTGACCAACCAGCAACATTTACATTTGTTAAATTCATTTTATCCATAAATTCATTAATATCATCTGAAAAATCTTTTAATGAGTTAACAGGTGTTTTGTAAGTTGATGCACCAAATCCTCTCATATCTACAGCGTAAATAGTGTAATCTTTATCGAACTTTTCCATCAATATATCCCAGTGTTTTGAAGAAGTCATGTTTCCATGAATCAATAATAACTTTTTGTCTCCACCTTCTTTTATTCTATAACCCAATTCTTCACCGTTACTTAATTTAATTGTTTTTACTGGAAAATCCATTTTTTAGCCCCCTTTTATTATGAATCAACTCTCACAACAATTATAATACTTTTAACATTTATTTCAAAAAAAATATGCCATCAAAAAACATATGCCATTAGCTCACATATTATCCAAATGATATGTACATCCTTCTAATCTTACATTATAATTATTTGAGTTATAAACTTCAACTATGTTTAGAGCTGTGTTTTGTTGAACAGGAGGTTGCCATACAAGAGATAAATCTTTGTTATTAAATAAAAGCATTATTACATTCAATATGGCTGCATGTGTAACTATTAACACGTTTCCTTCATCATGTTTTGAAATAATGACATTTATTGCTTTTTTAGCTCTTTCTTTTACATCATGAAAAGATTCTCCTTCTTCGGCTTTGAAAATATGTGGATATTCCCAAAAATTAACAAAAAGATCTGCGTGAGTTTTTTTAATTTCTTCTTGAGTTCTACTTTCCCATACTCCCAATCCAATTTCTTTTAAATTATCTATAGTTTTTATATTTTCTCTTCCAGAAACTATTTTAGCTGTATCTATAGCTCTTTTAAGGGGGCTGCTATATACTTCTTCGAAGTCTATGTGTTTAATTCTTTTATGTAATTTTTTTGCTTGATTTTTCCCCAATTCAGTTAATTCAGAATTGTGCCAACCTTGCATAATTTTGTTAAGGTTTGACTGGGTTTGGCCGTGTCTTGTTAGATATAATCTCAACAATAAAATCATCTCCTACATTTTTTCATTTATACTAATATTTTATATTAAATTTATTAATCAATTGATAAGTTATTTATAATAATATAAAAAAGTTTATTTATTAAGTAACAAACCTTCAAAATAGTTTTGTAATTTTTATTAATTACTTGGCTACTTTGAAGGTATTATTGTGTATTGTCACTTGAAGTTATTTTATTAATTTTTTTATAAAGCTTATTAACTCTTCTTTTGTATAAGGTTTTGGTAGGAAATCATTTGCCCCAGCTAAAATAAATTTAAACCTGTCTTCTGGTCTGGTAAAACCAGAAATAGCTAATATAGGAGTTGATTCGTCCTTTTTTCTAATTTTTTTAATAACCTCCAGGCCGTTTATTTTTTTTATCTGAATATCCATTAAAAGAAGATCATATTTATTTTGTTCATATTTTTTGAATGCTTCTTCTCCATCAGCGGCTGTATCTATTAAAAAATTTTCATCATTTAAAAACTCTTTCATAAGTTCAAGATTTATAGAGTTATCTTCCGTTATTAATATTTTTTTATTATTAAAATCAATTTTTTTGTTTTCTTCAGTTTTTATTTCTACGGGTATTTTAACTACGAATTTTGTTCCTTTTGTAGAGGTCTCAACAGATATATTACCTTTGAGCATGTTAATATATTTTTTTGTTAAAAAAAGTCCAAGTCCTAATCCTTCATATTTTTTAGTGTAAGATAAATCTTGTTGAGAAAATTCATTAAATAAATTTTTTAAATATTCTTCATCTATTCCTACTCCAGAGTCTTTAACTATTATTTCTAAAACTCTGTTTTTTAGAACCATACTAAATTCTATAAACCCTTTTTCAGTAAACTTACAAGCATTATTTAGTAAGTTTTCAATAATTTCTTCAACCATTATTACGTCTGTTTTGACGATCTTGTCTAAATTCTGGGATTCAGCTTTAAAAACAAGATTTTTATTTTTTGCCTCTTCGCTATATTTAGTTTTTAACTCATTAAAAATATTTTCAAAGCTAATCCAACTAAAATTTTTCTTAACATGACTGAATTTTATTTCTGAGGATAATAGGAGCTTGTTGACTAAATCTTTTAAAGTATTTGCAGATTTTTCCATCATCTCAAAGAAATTTTTGTTTTGCTCTGTGCAGTCACTTTCTTTCAAAATGGATAAAGTGCCAAGTAATCCAGTTAAAGGAGTTTTTAGTTCGTGGTTTATATTAGCTAAAAAGATTTCTTTTGCTTTGTTTGCTTCTACTGCTTTATTCTTAGCTTCAATTAGATTTTGAATTATTTTTTCTTCATCAGATAAATCTCTTGAAGTAACTCCCATTATTGCGCCTAAGTCAGTTTTTATATAGACAATGTTGGACAAAATAGACAATGCTTCTCCAGATTTCTTTTTATGAGGCATCTTTATAGATTCCAGATAACCTGTTTCATATAGTTTTTGAATTAAGTTATCCAATTTATCATAATTTTCTTTAAAATGTAAAGTTTTCCATTTTTTGCCTAATAATTCATCTGGCGTATATCCATGTATTTCAGCCATATAATCGTTTATATAAACTATTTTTTCATTTAGATCTAAAAAACAGACTCCAGATGTCGAATTATCCGCAAGTTTTTTAAATTTATTTAATTCATACTCAAGTTTTTTTCTTTTGGTTATGTCTCTGGCAACAGATATTATATAAAGGTTTGGATCATTATTTAAGCGGATTATTTTAGAGGATAGTTCAACATCATATTTTTCACCAGTTTTTGTGATGTGTTTTGTTTCGAAAATTTCATCTTTGTTTTCTTTTAATTTTTTTATGATTTTTGGAATATTTTCTATACGGGAAGTATCGTCTATGTCTGTAGGAGAAAGATTCATGAATTCATCAAAAGAATAACCCATTTTACCAACCGCTGCGTTGTTAACAAAAACAAAGTTTCCAGGGATATTTGTATTTGGATTAACCTTATGTATATAAACAGGATCGTTTATATAGTTTAACATTTTGAATTCATCGAATAAATAATCATTCATATTTTTCTTTCCCCTTTACTTGTCTTTATTATATTATACCAAAATTGTTGGGGTAAAATAAAAGCCTGTTTTTTAAACAGGCGTTATAAAATGAATTAATCTAATGCTTCTAAAGCAACACTATTTAAATAATTCCAAGGCTTATTATAATTAGGTTGGAAGAAAAAATCTGTAAAAGCTAATTCGTCTACTGTCATTTTATTTTGTATGGCTACAGAAATAGTGTTGATTGCTTCAGTGTGATCTCCGTTTGACATAATTTGAGCACCTAATATTTCTTTTGTTTTTTTGTTATATACCAGTTTAATGATTATCTTGTCATAAGAAGGCATGAACTCAGGCCTATTATTCTCTTCTATCAACACTGATTCAACATCAATTTTTTCATTTTTAGCTCTTTCTTCTGTTAAACCTGTAGAAGCTATATTATTTTCATATATTTTGATGCCTGAAGTTCCTTGCGTACCTATGTACTTCATTCTATTTTCTTTTAGGTTTCTTGCAACAAGTGTCCCCATTCTTATTGCATTTGTTGCAAGAGGGATGTACTGATGAGTATGAAGCGGATTGTAAGTAACTGTACAACAGTCTCCTGCGGCAAAAACATCTTTTTCACTTGTTTCCATATATTCGTTTATTTTTATGGCACCATTTTCAAGCATTTCTAATTTCCCTTTGAATAAATTTGTGTTGGGTTTAAACCCAACAGACATGATAACCATATCAGCCTTATATTCGCCATTGTTTGTAATAACTTTTGAAACCTTTCCATCTTTTCCTTCAAACCTTTCGACTTTCTCACCTAAAGCTAAGATAATACCATGATTTTCCATAGAATTTTGGGCTATATCTGTAAATTCTTTATCTAAATATTTTGGTAGAATAGTTTTCTCTGCATCTATTAAAGTAACATTTTTATTCATTTGTTCGAAAGCTTCTGCTAATTCTACCCCAATATAACCAGCACCAACAACAACAATATTTTTTGCTGATTTAGATTTTTCTATTATCTTGTTTGAATGATAATAATTTTTGGATAATTGAATATTTTCAAGGTTTATTCCTTCAATATTTGGAATTACAGGCCATGAACCAGTTGTTATTACGAGCTTATCATAACTATCTTTTTTTATTTCATCATTTTCAAGATTTTTAATTTCAAGTTCTTTCTTGTCAAAATCAACATCCAAAACATCATGTTTCATATAAGTCTTTACCCCATCTTTTGACAATTCTTCTGGAGATGAATAAAAAAGTCCCTTGGGATCTTTTACAACCCCACCTATATATAAAGCAATGCCACAAGAAAGAAAAGATATATTATCATTTATTTCATAAACTGTTATATCAGCATCTGGATATAAATTAATTGCATTTTTTATTGCTGCTGTACCTGCATGAGTACAACCAATAACCACTATTTTCATATAAATCACTCCATAATATATATTGTTAAAAAAAGCTCAAATAAATAAGATAAAATAAATCGTATTTAAATTATACAACTAATTAAATTATTTTTCAAGAGGAAAATGAAATTGTTTTATAAGATTATGTAAACATTCTTGACCTATTGTTTTATAAAATTTTTAATATTGATTAATTTATTATATAATTTTATTTATAGATTCGAAAAGGGGGTAATTATGAGAAAAGCTTGGTATAAATTAGATAATGCAGGTAAACTGTATTCTTCTATTATGAACGATAGAGCAACCACTATTTTTAGATTAAGTATTTATTTAAAAGAAAAAGTTGATGTATTAATTTTAAAACAAGCAGTAGATAATTTAAAAGATAGGTTTCCTTATTACAATGTTCTTTTGAAAAAAGGTTTTTTCTGGCATTATTTGGAAACAACCGATAGGAACCCAACAATAGATTTAGAGAGATATTATCCTTGTATGGATATAAAATATAACAAACAGGGAATTTATCTTTATAGATTGCTTTACTTTGAAAATAAACTGTCTTTTGAATTTAGCCATATTATGACAGATGGAAATGGTGCTTTGGTTTATATACTTTCTTTGATTTATGAGTATTTAAATTTAAAAGGAGAAAATATAGAAAAAATTCCGGGTTTATTTTATAAAGATGAGACTCCAGACCCAGGCGAGTTTGAAGATGGGTTTGATAAATATTTTGATCCTACAAACAAAAAAAGATAAAATTTGTGGATGCTTTCAAATTGCCATTTAATAAAACGGAACCTGGTATTTATTACACAGTAACTGGTATTCTTGATAGTAAAGAACTAAAGAAATTGGCGACTAACTACGATTCAAGCGTGGGAGAGTTTTTAATTTCACTATATATATTTTCTATTTACAAATATATAGTTGAAAACAACCTTCCAAAAAAACCTATCTATACTAATTCTCCGGTGAATTTGAGAAGTGTTTTTGGTTCGAAAACAATGAAAAATTTTTTTGTTAGTGTAACTCCTCATATAGATTTTGAAAAAGATTTATACTCTTTGGAAGAAATAGTGGAAATAGTGAAAAAATATATGAGAAAAGCAAAACAAAAAGAGTATTTAACAAGGTATATAAATCGATCTGTTAGAAATACTAAAAATTGGTTGAAATTTTTTCCATTGATAATAAAAGATTCTGCTATGTCTGCTGTATATAATATTTGGGGAGAAAGTAATTACACATCAGGCTTTTCAAATATGGGGGTTATCAAGTTAGGTCCTTTAGAGAAATATATTGAAAAAATGGAAGCGTATCCCCCACCAAGTGAAGGAAATATAATAAAAGTAGCTTCATTAACTTATAAAGATAAAATGTATATAACATTTGGAAAATTAACAGAAGAAAAGGACTTGGAAAGAATTTTCTTTTCCGAATTGAGAAAAATGGGAATAATTGCAAAAATTGAAACGAATTATAGGAGCTGATAAAATGCCATATTGTCCTAATTGTGGTGTAAAAGTTGATAAAGGAGTAGAAAAGTGCCCTTTGTGTAATTTTGATATCCCAGCTATAGATCAGGATGATGGTAAAAAATTTAAAAAATATCCAGACAAAATAGATAGATATCCAAAATCATACAGAAGAAAAAGAAAGATATTTATGTCTTATTACAACTTTATGGCGCTAGTTTTATCGATTATCTTTTTAATCGAAGATTTTGTATTTACAGGGGGAATAACCTGGAGTAAATATGTAATAGTTCCTGTTTTATATACAACTTATTTTTTAAGGTTTATTTTTGGTTTGACAAAAGGATATCATAGGGGCCTTTTAACTGTTCATTTAGGCACTTTTGTCATGGTTTTTTTGCTGGATATATTTAATGGAGAAATTGATTTTTCATTGACTTTGGCTTTACCATTGTTAGTTGTTTCTTATTTTGGTATTGAAGTTTTTTCTTTTATTTCCAAAAAGACGAAAAAGTTCGGATTGGATTCAGTAGCCTATATATTGATATTTTTTGCCTTTTTATTGATAGCTTTGGAGTTTGTTGTAGAATTAAATGTATATTCAATAATAGATCTTGATTGGTCTTTAATAGCGGCTTTTCAATTGATTCCGATAGCTTTTTTTATGTTTTTATTACACAACGGTTCTACAGAGAATTTTAAAAGAAATTTTAAACATTTTATTGAAAGACTAATGAGAAAGTTTCATACTTAGAATAAAAGCCCTAATGAAATATTAGGGCTTTTTTAGTATTCGCTTAAAATTGTCAATGTATAATTATAGGGTAATATAAAACATGAGGAGGAAATAAAAATGATTAGGGCGTGTATATTTGATTTGGATGGAGTAATAGTAGATACAGCAAAATATCATTATAAAGCATGGAAAAGACTGGCAAATGAGTTGGGGTTTGAATTCACTGAAGAGGATAACGAAAGATTAAAAGGCGTAAGTAGAATGACTTCATTAGAAATATTGTTAGAAATTGGAAATAAAAAAGGCGAATATACCGAAGATGAAAAATTAAAATTGGCAACGAAGAAAAATGAATGGTATAGAGAATACATAACAAAAATGGAAAAAGATGAAATATTACCAGGAGTAGAAGGATTTTTGGAGTTATTAAGACAAAATGGGGTAAAAATAGCAATAGGTTCAGCCTCTAAGAATGCAAAAACAATACTGGAAAGAATAGGATTAATAGATAAGTTTGACGCAATAGTAGATGGAACAAAAATAACAAAAGCTAAGCCAGATCCACAAGTATTCACAAAAGCAGCAGATGAAATGAATGAAAAATACGAAGATTGTGTGGTTTTTGAAGATTCTCAAGCAGGGATAGATGCAGCGTTAGCTGCTGGAATGAAAGCTATTGCTGTGGGAAAGCCAGAAAATCTAAAAAATGCGCACAAAATAATTTCTGGGTTTAAAAACAAAGATTTTGAGCTATTAATGTTTGATTGATAAAATAGAGCCCTCTTTAAGAGAGCTCTATTTCTTTTTTTTGACCTTTTATCAAATTATATTTTTTTGACTGAACTTTAATAATTAAATCTTTTTCTGATAAAAATTCAATAGATTTACTTTTGACTTTAATATTTAAATCTTTGCCTTTCCAATTTATTTTATAAGAAAGACTTTCCCATTTATCTGGAATCCAAGGGTCAAAATTTAAAATATTATCTATATCAACAGATAAACCTCCAAACCCCATTACAGCAGATTGCCATGATCCTCCAGTAGAAGCAGCATGAAGTCCGGCGTTTGAATTCCCTTGATTATCTTCTAAATCAGTCATGATGGTTTTCATAAAATATTTATAAGCATTATGAGTATCTCCTACTTTCAATCCCATTATAGAATACATAGAAGGGCTTAAAGAAGATTTATGCATGGTTCTTTTTTCATAATAATCATAATTAATTTTCTTAGTTTTTTTATCAAATTCTTCTTGTAAAATTAGCATTAACATAATTACATCTGGTTGTTTTATTAATTGAGTTTCGCCTAACTTATCAAGTTCAATATTTTTTGGCCATAGAGGCATTCCGTTATTGTCCCATTCAGTTATTACAATATCCTTCAAGTTGAAATATCCTTCAAATTGTTCAATTAAATTAGAATTTTCTTTTTTAGGGAGATATATTTTTTTAGATAATTCAAGAAATTCAAGAAAATCATTGTCATTTAAGCCTAATAAAACGCATAATTCATCATATTTATTTTTATGGCGTTCTTTTAGCCAATTCGAAAGATCATAAGCTTTTTTCAAATTCCATTTAGCTAAGTAGTTTGTATAGAAATTATTGTTAACATGTTCATGAAATTCATCTGGGCCAATAATTTTATTTATTTCATATGAACCAGTTTTGCTATTGTATTCAAGTCTTGATTTCCAAAACTTAGCAGTATCAAAAAATATTTCAACTCCATAATCAAGTAAAAATGACTCATCCTGAACAGTTCTATAATACTCCCAAAAAGATAAAGCAATATCTGCACTTATATGATATTCTTCATCCCCTGTCCATATTCTAACGGGGTTTCCAACGTAGTCTATTCCCCATTTAGGTGTTTCTTCAATCCCTTTATCAGCTGCTTCCCAGGGGAACTGTGCCCCTTTATAACCATTTATTTGTGCATTTTTTCTAGCCCCTTTTAGAGTGTTGTATCTATATAGTAGTAAAGATTTTGCTGTTTCAGGGCTTGTATATATAAAAAAAGGTAGCATAAAAATTTCTGTATCCCAAAATATATGGCCTTTATATCCTTCTCCATGTAATCCTTTAGCAGGTATAGAAACAGTATCATCTTTTTCGTTAGCTGAAGAAGTTAGTTGAAAAATGTTAAATCTGATGCCTTTTTGAGCTTCTTCATCACCTTCGATTTTTATGTCTATTTTATTCCAAATCTTTTCCCATTCTTTTTTATGTAATTCAAATTCTTGATCATATGAATTATAAAAAAACTCCCTTAAGTCTTTTTGGGCCATTAATTCTGGATTTTTAGTTTCTCTTGAGCTGAAGGTAGAATTGAATTTTTCAATAATATAAGTTGAATCTTTTTCGCATAAAAATTCATAAGTTTCTTGAATAGTTTGCCCTACTTTACGATAATTTCTTGATTTTAAAATATTTTGCCCGTTATTTTGAGCTTTAATTGTAGTGGCTTCACAGACTAAAATTCCTTTATCTCTTGTTTTAGTAAGCATTAGCATACCAGGAGATAAATCCATAGTTTTTATGATATTGTAATGTTTTACTCTGTTTATAGGATCGAAGATTGAGTTAGTTGTACTACCATCTATTATATTTTCAAGTGTTATTTTACCTGAAAAATTGAGAGGTGTTATCTTATATTTCAAACCCGTTCTATGGAAATTATTTTTACTAACAAATCTTTCTGCTTCTACTTTAATTTGTTTACCTTTTTTTGTCTCAAAGGTAATATTTGTAATTAGTTTAGCACTTTTCATATCCAAAGTTCTTTTAAAGTTTAGTATATTAGACTCATCTATTTTTAGAATTTCATAGTCAACATATATATTTAAGGTTAAATTATCTGGGTTATTGACTATTTCGTTTACTTGAGCTTCCGATTTGTCATATATCCCTGCTATAAAATTCCCTTTTTCATTTTTTTCAGAAAACTCATTGATTCCTCTGTATCCTCTATAACCATTTGCAAGAGTAAAGACAGTTTCATATTTACCAAAATTATCTTTAAGGAATTCATTTTGAACTATATACCAGCTATCATTCATCCGATTTCCTCCTATTATGAAAAATTTATTAATGTCAATTTCTTAGCTTAAAACCCAGAAATTATTTTTATTGCTCCTATATTTTAAATTAACCGCCCTTAGCCCCGGTCTCCCTCCCAAATTACTCAGGATGATTAGCCTTTTACGGCAGAAACTTTTCCAGTTTCAACAAATTGCTTTTGAAAAGATATAAATATTATTATCATAGGGATTGTCATTAAAATTGAACCAGCCATTAAATATTGCCAAAATGTATAATAAGAAGATTTAAAGAAATTTAAGCCCATTGTTAATGTATACATTTCCTTTTGCGAAGTAATTATTAAAGGCCATTGAAAATCATTCCAAGCTCCCATAAAAGTATATATAGAAAGAGCTGCTATTGCTGGTTTTGAATTTGGTAGTACTATTCTGAAAAATGTCCCTGTGATTGATGAGCCGTCTAATCTTGCTGATTCTTCTAATTCTTTAGGAAAATTTATAAAAAATTGTCTCATTAAAAATAAACCAAAAATATTTGTTAATTTTGGTAAAAATAATCCCCAATAGGTATTAACCAGCTCAAAATTAACCATTAAATTATATTGTGGAATCATCAAAACTTGTCCTGGAATCATTAAAGTAGCTAAAAATAGTGTGAACCAAAAGTTTTTTAAAGGAAAATTAAGTCGAGCAAATGCATAACCCCCCAGGGTGTTAAATAATATATTTCCTAAAGTTAGTAATCCTGCGTAGATAACAGTGTTTAAAATCCATCTTCCATATAAAGGAACGACTTCAAAAATTTTGAAATAGTTTTCAAAGGTTAAAGGTGCTCCAAAAGCAGATGGCTCTTTATCGATTAAATCTATTTCTGGTGGCCAATCCATGATGTTTACACCTTGCTCTTCCCCCGCTTCATTAGTATAAGTTAAAGGAGTTAATGAAACCAATGTTGCCCAAAAAAATGGGAACAAAGAAAGAAGAGCATAGGCTATTAAAATGATATAAGAAACAATTCTTGCTGTTTTCCATTTTTTATTCATAAAAACCCTCCTCAATACTCTTCTTTAATGTATTTTCTTTGAATAAATGTTATAAAAAGAATAACTCCAAACAATACTACTGCAAGAGAAGAAGCATAGCCCATTTCTCCATATTCAAAAGCATTTTTATATATATAGAATGATATTGTTATATTCCGCATATTCTTTATTAAAAAATATATCTGGTCAAAAACTTGTAAGCATCCTATAGTACTCATAATCATAACAAATAATATTTGGGGCCTTAATAAAGGCATTGTGATTTTCCAAAATCTTGTCCAACCTTTTGCTCCATCTATGCTTGCTGCTTCATATATGCTTTTTGGTATATCCTGCAACCCTGCTAAAAATGTGATCATGAAATATCCTGCGGTTGTCCAAATATTCATTGCCATTATTGAATATAGAGCTATATTTGGTTCGTTTAAGAAGTCGATTGGTTGGTATCCAAATCCTCCAAATAATGATTCTAAAATTCTATTTAATATACCTGGTTTTGAGTAAATCAACCAAAAAATCATTGAAATTGCTGCTGAAGAAGTTACAGCTGGAATAAAGAATATTACCTTAAAAATGTTTCTACCTTTTATTTTGGAATTAGCTGCAACAGCTAAAATAACTGCTAAAAGTGTTTGTATAGGCACAACAATTAAAGAATACAATATTGCGTTCCAAAGTGATATATAAAAATATTGGTCATTAAACATTCTTTTAAAGTTATCGAATCCAACAAAATCTGGTATATATCTTAAAAAAGCTTGAAAACCCGTTATCATATATTCTTTCATAAATTCGGATACAACCATTTTTTCTGGCAGATCATCATTCACGAAATCTTTAATTAATTTTTCGGAATTAAAATTCTTTTTTATAGATTCCTTTTCTTTTTCATCTAAATTAACCCCAACATCATATTGAATAAAACTCACTGGCTCAAATGATGATAATAACTTTTCATAATCATCAGGCCCAACATCGCTTTGAAAATATCCTAAATTGAATTCTAACGATTCAGAAGGATAAACAGGATTATTAAATTTTTGAGCCTCTAATGGCTGATAATTTGTAAAACTATAATAGAATATTGCTATGATTGGATATATAGTGAAAATCAAAACTGTTAATATCATAGGCGAAGCAAAAGTATATCCAGTTAATGCTTCTCGGGTTTTTCTTTTCATTACACGCACCTCTCTAAATAATTAGAGGGGAAATATCCCCTCTAAAAATTATAATGTTAGTTACTTTGAACCCATTCTTGATAATTATTTTCGATTCTATTTGCAAACTCTTCAATGGTTATTTTTTCATACATTAAATCTTTAAGCATAGAATTGAGTTGATCGTTAGCCTTTGAGAAAACACCACTTGGTGTAGGAACACTCCAAGGATAACCAAATTCAACTGAATCATAAAAAACTTTGTTTTCAGGTGTTCTTGCATTTTCTGCTATTGATTTTCTTGAAGCTAATATAGATGTTTTTTCAGTAAATATTTTTTGACCTTCATTTGTTAAAAACTTTAACACTTTCCAAGCTGCTTCTCTATTTTGTGTTTGTCTGTTAATAGACCAAGAAACTGTATAAATCATACTTGCTCTTTCTTCATCTTTTGGCATTAAAGTCATTCCTATTTTGTTAGACATATTAGGATATTGATCATCAATAAAACCTTTTGTCCAAGGTCCTGACATACCCATAGCTACTTTACCGGCTGCTATTGCTTCACCAATCCATCCGGAACCAACATTTGAAGGTTCAAATGCAACTTTATATTTACTTGCAAGATCAGTGTAAAATTCAATTGCTTCAAGAGATTTCTCAGAAGTTAATGCTTGTGTCATATCGTCGTTCACTACTTTTCCACCAAATGCATAAATAAAAGGCATGGCTCTGTTAAAGTCTGGAGCTAAAACCATAGGAGTTTCAAACCCTGATGATTTTAACAATTCAGCTTTAGCCAACATATCTTCGTATGTATCATGTTCAGTAGGATATGGGACATCGTATTTGTCAAATATTTCCTTGTTGTAGTATAATACTAATGTAGAAAAATCTTTTGGCAAACCGTATAATCTTTCGTTGAATGTAAAACCGTCAATTAAATTTTCATAAAAATCATCTACATCAAAGTTTTCTTTTTGAATGTACAAATCCAAAGGCAATAAAACATTTTTTCTAGCTAATTCTTCGAAGTAGTATATGTCTACGTAGAAGATATCTGGTCCGGTTCCTGCTGACAACCTTGTGAGAAGGGCTTGTTTGTAATCTCCAGGGATCGGATCCCATTTTATTTGTACATCTGAGTTTTCACTGTTAAATACTTCAACTGCCTCTTTAATAGCTGCTTCTTCTGTAGGATTACCAGGCCACCCTGATATTGTAATTGTTGTTACAGAAAAAACTGTTAATACGAAAGTTAAAACCAAGAAAAAACTTAAAACTTTTTTCATCCAACTTACCCCCTTTTAAATTTTTTGGTACTTTCCCGTTCTACCAATTTTGTGGGAATTATTATTGAATTAATTTTATTGCCTTGAGATAATTCGTGTACATTTTTGGCTGCATTAAAACCTATATCAAAGATGTTTTGATCTACTGTTGTTAAATCAAAAAATTTAGCAAGCTCGATGTTATCAAACCCTATTATTGGGAAATATTTTTTAGTTCTTCTCATTTCTTGCATAATGGCTATAGCCATTTTATCTGAAGCACAAAAAATTCCTTCAAAATCTGTTTTAGTGATTTTTTGTTTAAAAATTTTAACAGCTTTTTCTTCATCAAAATTTGCGTATTCCATATCTATTTTTATATTATTCAATCTTGCTGCATTCTTAACTCCTTCGTTTCTTTGCTCAGTAACAGGATTATTTTTATCACCAGTCAGATACAATATTTTTCTTAGCCCCATTTCTGAAAACTTTTCAATAGCGTAAAAAGCACCAGATGTATTGTCAGAATCAATATAATTAAAATTATTTTTAGAATTTCTTCCTATAACTACATAGGGAAAATTTTTTTTGTTTAAAAAATCAATTCTTTTATCATTTTCTTTTAAATCAAGTAAAATAAAACCATCTACTATTTTGCTATCAATTACTGATCCATAATAATCTATCAAATCTTTTTGAGCGTGGGTATCTACTATTAGCTTTAAACCTTTTTTAGACATATAAGATATAGTTCCTTGCAATAATTGTTGGGAATATGATGTTTCAAAGATTCGATCTGTATGAACAGAAAAAACTATAGAAAAAATTCCTGTCTTTTTTTTTCTCATTGATTTTGCAATTGCATCAGGCCTATAATTATATTTTTTAATAACACTTAAAACTCTATTTTTTGTTTCATTTTTAACTTTTTCAGGGTTGTTTAAAACTCTTGATACAGTTGCTACTGAAACATTTGCTTTTTTGGCAATTTCTTTTATATTCATATACAACACCTCTATAATGTAATCGATTACATTGCTATATTACTATTTATTTACAAAAAATCAAAATGCATTTATACTTGTTATGAAGCTTTTATATAAAAATATTTATAATTAGAAAAAAGATTCTTCACTTTTTACAATTAATAAAAATATGTAATCGTTTTCATAAAAATAATAATAATTCTATAAAAAAAATAAACCCCTAAAAGGGGTTTATTTAATCCTTATATCAGCTAATAATTGTTCATTTTCTTCTGTTTTTTCGATGAAAGAATTATAAAAATTCTCCCAGACAATTTTTTCTTTTTGAAATTGATCCTTATAGTATCCATCTTCAATCTTTGATATAATTTCGTTTAACCTTTCGGAAATCTCTAATAAAAATTCTTTTGCTTCGATTTCATTCTCTTCTGCTAAAGAGTATGTTTTTAATAGAGCTCTGAAGTAAACAGTTAAAAAAGGTATTTTTGTTATAAAACATCCAGTGAAAGGGAACAATTCTTCTTTTATATAATCATAATTATCCAAAATATCTGAGGCATAATAGCTGAATAACAAAATTCTTTCGTAATCTCCTATTAGCTTTCCTATTTTTGATTCCTCTATGGTTTTTTAATTAAATTATGTTTATCATGCCTCATAACAAGTTTGTCATTATGGTAATATCTCAAATATTTTCCATGTATTTTTTTGTCAATAATAGATAATATAAAAGCTTGGTCTTCTGCTCTGCCAATAAAGCTTGGGGTAAATGGCTTGTATTTTATTAAATCTTCAACCAGTATTCCATTAGTACCTCCAGTTACATGGTATCTTATTATTGGATTATCTTTCTTTTTGTATCTGGTTCCCATCTCTGCAATTGTTGAAATATACTGTGGTTTTTGTGAGTTAAAGATGAATTTATCATAAGTTATTGTTATTTCATCTTTTTTAATATCAGGTTCAAATAGTGATTTTTTTATGTCATAATCGTTGACCAAAGAACCAGCTATCATCCCGAGTTGTACCTCTTCTCCATTATGGACTCCAACTGAACCCCAGAGCTTATCTTTGAAAATTTCAAAAGCAAACTCACCTGTGTATTTGTGAAGTGCTCTTTGGTCAAACACTTGGTCTAAATCTATTTTAAAAGTAGCCTTTATTCTTGGGTCAATATAATAGCTCCAAAAAACCGACACAGCTTTTAAAAAGCTATAATGTCTTCCATATTTACCGCTTACACCTATAACTTTCTTGGTTTCTTCTCGTTTTATATCATCTTTTATTACTATATCGATCATTTTTTCAACATCATCTTCTGTAAAAGCATACACATTTAAATTTTCTAAATCGTAGGTTCGTAGTATATCTCTTAAATATTTTTTTGCAATTATATTCAGTGAATCATGTGTACAACTTATCGAAAGAACCACAGTTACTTTTTCATTTGTTTCAACAGATACAGAATCATTCAATTTTGTCAATCCATATATTATTTCATTTTCCGAATCTGGAGTGTCTATAGGTACTGGGTGGTCATACCAATATTTTTGTTTTTCTTCAAAATCCACCTTACTTTTATATTCATAAGGTAGGTTTTCCTTATTTTTAGGCATTGTCAATAACACATTAGAGGTTATTAGAATTTCTTTATAAGGGTTATCAATAATTGGTTCGTCGAGTTTTGATATTTCAACACGCCTTTTCCCCCTTACATGTTTGATCGTTTCTTCATAATCGAGAAGATTTTCTGGAAAGAATATTCTTTGGATTTCATTTATTTTTTCTTCTACCGAACCACTTAAATCTATTTCATTTCCTATAGATTCAAAATCTCTTACAGCTTTCTTTCTCAACCTATTTATGAACAAATTTATACTTTCTTGTGAATAAATTTCAGTAATTTCGCCTTTTAAAAATTTTTTTATGATATTTTGGGTTTTGTTTTTTCTCACGGAATTTAAAATTAGTTCGTCAATTTCTTTTGAAAATTCCCTAAATGTCATATTATTCACCCTCTACTTTTTTACCTTTGAAAACAAAAAAATCGAGCCTTGATTTTTTTTTCATGAATCTATCTATCTCTGTCTTGAAATTAGAGCCTTGAATAACTGCAGAATCTTCTTTTTCAAAAATACTATATTCAAGGTCAATAAAATCTCTTGTATATAGCTTATCTAAATAATTGAATTCTTTGACAAAAATATTATCTCTTGATTCTTTTAGAAAAAACGTTGAGAAAATATAACCATTGTATTTTAAGATATCATAGAAATTTTTTAATGGAGATTTATTGGTGTTTGAGACATAATTTATCATCCCTGATAGATCTAATATATAATCAAAACTATTATGTTTTAAAGGTATTGTTAAATAATCAAATGCCATAAAAACTACATTTGATGATGATGATAAATCTGTTTTTTCCATTCTCTTTTTGAGCCCTTTCATTCTTAGATATTGATAATCAACAATAAAAATATTTGCATTTTCAATATTTTCTATAAATTTGTAGGGGATTTCATGACCTATTGGTCTTGCCAGAAGAATATTTTTTCCATTTAAATCTTTAAGGTTGATTCTCTTTTCCATCCAATATGATGGAGCCATTAAGAAAGATAAATATTCTGAATCATTTTCATCGATAACACTTTTATAAGAAAGTTCTTCACCGTATGATTTATGAAAGGATTTTTTGTCAGAATCTTCTGTGACTATCATTCCATTCTCTATTTTGGCCTCATATCCACATTCACAATACAAATCGCCATTTTCAATTTTATTATTTTTAATTGAAGCATTGTTTAATTTTAAAGGTTTTTGGCATTTTGGACAGGCTAAAAAGTGCAATACATTTATAGGTATCGAATAAGTTTTGTATTCATTTTTCGCATCTCTTATCTCTTTTTCATAATCCTTTTTTATCTTTTCCAACTCTTCTAAAGCTATATTGAATTCTTCTTTTTCTTTAGCAACTTGATCTATTTTATTATTTATAATACTCAAAAGATATTCTGTTTCAGCTTTCCCTGTTTTTGGCATCATTCTCATATATGTCAAGATGTGTTTTATTTCTTCAATTGTAAATTTCATCTTTTTAAACTGTAGGATAAAATCCATACTTTTTTCACATGTTTCGTCAAAATGATAACGATTATGAACTTTTTCAGGTATTATCATTCCATTATCTATGTAATACCTAACTGTATCTGTGGATAGATTGTACTTTTCAGCAAATTCTCCAATTTTCATATGAATTCCCCCACCATGAACTTATAATTTTATAAACTGTCTTTTTTCATTGCTTTCGAATGCTTTTTCAATTATTTGTATGGTTCTTAAAGCTGTTTCTGGTCTAACTTCTATTTTAGCATTGTTTTTAATTCTATCGAACAAGTTTTTATAAAAGAAATGGTATTTTCCAGTCTCTGTTATAATTTTTTCCGATTTTTCTTCGCCATTTTCAATGTAGTTTATTTTACCCCAGTTTGATTCTTTGTCTTTACCGTAGTCAGGATCATCTGGTGTTATTTTTTCTTTCAACTGCCCTTCTTGTACATCGGTCCCATATTTTATAAATGTTCCGTTAAGGCCTTTTATTATATACTTTGGAGATTTGTAATTAGATAACATATCTGCTTTAAGAGTTACTTTTAAAGTGTTATAGTCCAAAATTATCTCAAAATAATCATCTACAACGGCATCTGGCCTTTGTTTTCTAATATCTGCAAAAATTGCATATGGTTCTCCGAACAAACATAAAGCTTGATCTATTAGATGTGAACCAAGATCATAGACTATTCCAGAGCCAGGTTCGTCTTTTTCTTTCCATTTGTCTTTTATGAAATTTCTAAATCTATCAAAGTGGGCCTCAAATTCAACAACTTTTCCAAGTTTTTTGGTTTCTAAAAGTTTTTTTACAGTTAAAAAATCTCCATCCCATCTTCTATTTTGATTTACAGTTAGCACTAAATTCTTTTTAACTGCTAAATCTACAAGTTCTCTTGCTTCTTCAGAGGTGACAGTGAAAGGTTTTTCCACAATAACGTGTTTGTTATGTAGTAATGCAAGTTTCGCGTGATCATAATGTATTTTATTTGGTGTAGTGACTAAAATAACGTCTATATCAGAGTCAAAAAGATCTTCGATGTTATGAACAACTTCTACATATGGGTATTCTTTTTTGGATTTTTCTGATTTTCTTTCATAGACTTTTTTCAAATTGAATTCTGGTAAATAGTCAATAATTGGAGCATGAAATACACTTGCAGACAAACCAAAACCAATGATTCCAACATTAATTTTTTCCATTATTCCCCCTCCTCAAAAAGTTTGAACAAATTGTTAGAGTTGTTATAAAAAATATCCTCGTAATATTTTTCAGGCACCAACTTTTTAATAAATTCAATGTACGTTTTCACTTGTACCAGTGGCCAATCTGTTCCGAAAAGAAGTTTATCATAGGTTTCACTGTAAAAGATAGCCCTTCTAAAGTGATCAATAAAAGTTTTTTCATTTATATATGTTTTTGCTTTAAATTCATCTGAAACTATCAATCCAGATAAATCTGCAAAAACATTCCTGTTTTTCGAAAGAATTTCTGCTGTATCCATAACCCACGGATCTCCCAAATGGGCAATAACAAAATTGATGTTTCTATGAAAAACAGCTAATTCATCTATGTGTATAGGGTGTGAATATTTTATTAGCCCTCTTTCTGAATAAGTGTCTCCCGAGTGAATAACAACCGGAAGATTATATTTCTCTGCCAATTCGTAAATGGGTTCATAAACTGTGTCATAAACATAAAATGGATAATAACCAGCATAAATTTTGAACCCCACAATTCTTGTTTCTGAAATAGCATTTTCTATATCATATATACTCTCTTTTCTTGTTTGCAAGTCGTATGGATTTATTCCAAGGCATTCGTAAATAAAAGCGGGGTTTGGAACTTCTAAGTCCAATCGCATAGGATTTAAAGAGTTATAATCGGGGAATTTTCCTTCTTCAGTTTCAGATAATCCCATACCTATTCCAGCTATTATATTGTTTTCTTCATATTCATTTTTCAACCCAATAGAAGAATAATCAAGGTCGGAAATTTCTAAAGCAGTTCCCTTAAAACTCAGAATATCTGAAAAATGCATATGAGCATCAATTATTTTAATAATTATCACATCCTTATGCTATAATTTTGTAAATTAATGAGGCGGTGATGGGTGAAAAAGTTTTATTGTAGTATCTATATTAATTATATCATTTGTTTTTGTAAGCTTTTAAAAAACATATAAATTTCTAAGAATTAAATATATTTTAAAGATCCCAGAAAAAATTTTGCCATTAATTTTTGTTCAATGTAGATAGTTTGGTATAGAACTATTTTTAAATCTAATAATGGTATTGCTTTTTTAATTAACTAATAAGAAATATTAACGAAATCTTTAGTTATAAAAGTATTGTTATTATGAGTTTAGAAAAATAAATAAGTGAACCAGGGGAGCCATATAGGCTGAGAGGGCAAGATGCCGACCCTAAAACCTGATCCGGGTAATGCCGGCGTAGGAAGCGAAATCAAATATATAAACTCTCACCTATATGATAGCGTGAGAGTTTTTTTGTTTTTTCAATATTTTTAAGGAGGTTTTCAAAATGAGAAGGATTTTGTTTTTAGCTATGTTGATATTTAGTTTGGTTTCTTTCAGTGCTCTGACTGTTTATACTTACGAGAGTATGGGATGGATAGAAGATTCTGTTATTTCTGAATTTGAAGATATGTACAGTGTTGATGTGAAAGTCGTAAAACTTGGTGATGGTGGGAACGTGTTGTCCAGAATAAAGTTAGAAAAAAGGAATCCTAAAGCAGATGTTGTTATAGGGTTAGACCAAAGTTTGGTCGTAGAAGCAGTTAAGAACGATTTGTTAATTTCTTATAAACCGTTAAACGCGTCAAAAATTGAAAATCAAGATATTGTTTTCAATCAAAATTATTTTGTAACTCCATATGACTATGGAGCTATAGCGATTATATACGACCCTGAAAGGCTTGATACAACGCCAAAGACTTTTGAAGATTTGACAAAAATGGATAAATCTTTGATAATTCAAGATCCAAGAAGTTCAAGCACAGGCCAAGCGTTTTTGTTATGGACAATCGCAATTTATGGAGAAGACTGGAAAGAGTTTTGGAAAGAATTAAAACCGGCTATTTTAACCGTAACAACTGGATGGACAGATTCATTTTCAAAATTTGAAGCTGGAGAAGCCCCAATGATGGTTAGCTACGCAACAGATGGAGCTTATTCTTATGAATATTATGAAAGTACCAAATACAAAGCTTTAATACCAGAAGAAGGTGGATATGTTCAAGTAGAAGGGGCAGGCATAGTAAAAGGAACAAAAAATGAAGAGTTAGCAAAAAGATTTATTGAATTTCTTTTAATGGATGAATTTCAAAAAAAGGTCCCTCTGAACCAATGGATGTTTCCAGTAACTAATGTAGAACTACCAGAATCTTATGAATATGCTTTAAAACCTGAAAAAATATTGACCATAGAATCAGAAGAAATTGCAAATAATTTAAATAAATGGTTGAATGAATGGGAAGAACTAATGTATTAATGAACAAGAAAAAAATAATTCCCATAATTTATATTGCATTATGGGTTACTCCTTTCATTTTTTTATTCAGAGATTTTTTTGAACTTAATAGTTTCACCCTCATAATGGATTCGCGCTTGTCGCGAATCCTTGGGGTTACTTTTTTACAATCAATTCTATCCACTTTAATATCATTAGCAATAGCTATAATACCTTCTTATTACATATATAAAAAGAAAAATTTAATATCAAATATTTTGGAAGGAAGTATATTCATCCCTTTCTTCTTTCCTCCAGTTTCAATGGTCCTGGCTTTTAGTTTATTGTATTCAAACGCAGGATTGTTTTCAAAACTCGGGATCGATTTGAACATTTTATATACCATGAAAGCAATTGTTTTGGCACATGTTTTTTATAATTCTCCCATATTTGTAAAATACATAGGGGAAGCCTTGAGAAAGATTCCAAATGGAGTTGTCGAAGCCTCAAAAATAGATGGAGCCAGTAAAGTAAGAACATTTTTTTCAATAGAAGTCCCAATGATAATGCCGTCAATAATGAAAGCATTTTTTTTGGTGTTTTCTTACAGTTTTATGAGTTTTGCTGTAGTTTTAAACTTAGGTGGAATAAAATATTCAACTTTAGAAGTAGCTATTGCAAACACCTTGAGAGGGTCATTTGATTTCTCAAAAGCTTTGGGATATGCATTGATTCAATTTGCAATATTATTTGTGTTGAATTACGTTATTTCAAAGATTGATATCCTTTCTTTTGAGGGAGACATTTCTCACCCTAAAAAAGTTTCTAAATTTGTAACGGGTACATCTATAATCTATTTGATATTTGAATTTTCAATAGTTTTTGTAGGAGTCTTTTCAGCATTTTTCAACTTTTTTGACATGAAATTCGATATTTCAGGTTTTCTTAATTTGTTTTCGAAAGAGTTTAATAATAAATACCCAATAGTTGAATCTATATTCAATTCTCTTTTTGTAGCCCTCATAGCAGCTACTTTGAGTATTGTTTTTACCTATATTATTTTAAAAAACTATACCAAATTTACAGATAGAGTTATTTTACCGTTTTTAGGTATTTCTTCTGCTTTTTTAGCTATGGGGTTGCTTTATATAAACATTTTATATGGAATTCCTTTTGTCATCCTTTTAATAATAGGGTTTATGATGATAACAATACCAATAACCTACTCTTTTTTATTTCAACATGTTGTAGGGTTTAACAAGTCTCTTTTGGAAGCAGCAAGTATAGATGGAGCGAATAGATGGCAAAGTTTTTGGAACATAGAACTTCCGTTAATCCTTCCTTCTATGATCTCAGTATTTTTACAGATTTTTGCCATTATTTATGGTGAATTCACCATAACCTATACAATGCAGGTTAGGGATTTTTTCCCTCTTGTAAGTGTGGTGAATTATTCTCTTTCTGCAAATAGACAATATTTAGAAGCAAATGCCTTAAGTGCTTTTAACATAGCCATTATAATAATAATATTTGTTCTATCCAATAGAATAAAAAATAGATTTTATAAAACTCTTTAATCCATTCCTATTGATTTCAAAAATTAATTCTTTTGTCTGGCAATTATTGCAGCAGCAAAAATCACTAAAGAAGTGCCAAAGATTTTTTGAGGGTTTGGCATTTAAGATAAAAATATATAAGATAAAAACATAGATATACCTCGATTAAATAAAAAAGTAAAGGTTACTTTTTTATTTAAAAACTTTTAAAAAATAATATAAGTAATTTCATTAAAACATAAAAATCAGCCCTTATTTAAATAAGGGCTGATTTTGAATCAAGATATTATTTTGTTTTGAATTTTTTGACTAGTTCATTTAAACTTTCAGCAGAAGCAGATAATTCTTCTGCACTTGCGCTAACTTGTTGTGATGCCTGTGCTTGAGCATTAACTGAAGTTGATGCTTCTTTAAGTTGTGCAGAAATGTTCTCGATATTTTTTGATATATCTTCTATATTTGAATTTATCTCTTGAATTCCAGCACTTTGCTCTTCACTAACTGCAGTCATGTCTTCGGTTGAAGTATTTAAATTTGTTATTTTCATTTCTATTCAACCAAAAGTAAGTTAAAACAAAAGCATAATTTTCACATGATTAAAAAATAAAGGTTAAATATAGTATAATGATTATGTATTACATGTTAAAATAAATTTTTTTGATTAAAAAAAGCACGCATTAAAAAATGCATGCTTTTGAATAGTTATTATATTTTTATCTATCTTTTTTCTCTTGTTTTTTTAGATATCTTTCTGCTTTTCTTCTGATTCTTTTGTAAACTCCTGAGAGACCCATAAGTTTTTTCATTTCAAGTACTGTATTTCTAACCTCTTCTCTTACCTGTTCAGTTCCTCTAACTATTATTTCTTCTACCATCCCGGATGTTTCATATTTTTGTCTTCTTTCTCTAAATGGGTCAAGGAAGTTGTTTAATGCTACTACTAATTTTTCTTTCACTTCAACATCACCGACTTTACCCCTTCTGTATCTATCTTTTAAATCCTGAACTTCTTCTTTGTTTGGGTTGAATAAATCATGATAAATAAATACTGGATTTCCTTCGACTTTTCCTGGAATATCTGCTCTAATTCTATTAGGGTCTGTCTTCATTTTCATAACCATTTTTTTTACGGTATTGGCATCATCACTCAAAAAGATAGCATTGTTAGCACTTTTACTCATTTTTCTTTCACCATATATACCGATTAAAGCTGCCTCTTCTCCCTGTATAACTTTTGGAATTGGGAAAAGTTCACCATACAAACTATTAAATCTTCTTGCTATTTCTCTGGCTATTTCTACGTGGGCTACGTTGTCCTTCCCAACAGGGACTAAATGGGATTTTACTCCTATAATATCTGCTGTTTGAAGAACTGGATATCCAAGTAAACCAAAAGGCATTTCAATGTTTGCGTCTCTCGCCATATCTTTTAAGCTTGGCATTCTTTCTAATCTTGCAACAGTTGTTAAGTTTTGCAAAAGTGTGTATAATTCATGTACTTCTGGAATAGCTGATTGAAGATAGAATTTTACATTTTCTGGTTCTATACCTGCAGATATTGCGTCCAAAACAAGACTTCTGGCATTTTCTTCTGATTTTTCAATATCTTCTTTTGTGTTTTTTGTTGTAAGCATATGTAAGTCAGCTATTATAAATATGCTGTCATACTCGTATTGATATTTAACCCTATTTTTTAATGTTCCAACATAATGTCCCAAATGCAATTTTCCGGTTGGCCTATCTCCAGTTAGAATTCTTTTCTTATCCATATGATTTCCTCCTCGATATATTTTAAAAATTAATTTTTTATAATAAAAAAGCTTTCCTTTCGGAAAGCCCTTAAAAATTTAAGGGCATCCTGTATGGATGCCCGATTATATTCATTTTTTAGGCATCCTTAAAGATGCCACCACCATAATTTTTTATTTAATTGTTTTAATTGATTTTTCATCTTAACACATCCTTTTTCTGGTACAATTTTATTATAGCTTGAAAGAATTTTATTGTCAACTTTTAAAAACTTTTAGTGGAGGTGCTATATGAAAAAATTATACATGGTGTTATTTTTAACTTTATCTATTTTCATTTTCTCAGCGGAAACAGAGATATCATATCAAAAATTTGAAGAGTTAACTTTTGACAGAGTTAACTATATTATTACACAGGAAAATGAGGATATAGATAAAGATGGGAAAGTAGAGAGAATTATACTAATAGGAGAGATTTCTTCAGAAACTCCATTTATTCAAAACATTAAATTAGTAATAAGTAATAGAGAAGATACATTTATTCTCTATAAAAACGCCATTTCTGATGGTTATGACCCATATTTTGAATTAGTTGATTTCGATGGAGATGGAATTAAGGATATTTTGATCAAAAATGCGACAGGAGGTAGTGGTGGATACATTAACGTAAAACTTCTCTCTTTTAATGGGACGTATTTAGAAGAGCTCTTCAGTACAGAAAACAGTTATTTCAATGTAAAAGGGAACTTCAAAGAAAATTTTATCGCCAACATAGTAATGGAAGATTATTTTAGTTATGATCTAAACCTTTCTCATAAAAAAGAAATGTACATTGAACAAGGTTTTTACACATCAGAGGGAAAAATATCAAATGAATGGACAGACCTAATGATAGGTGGAATTGGTGCATTTGAAGTGCAAAAGTGGGGAGACAAGAACATGGCCAGAGTGTTAAAGTCCGTTTCTGGATTTTATCACGCAGACAGATTAGGTTATTTGGAATTAATGTTAGATTTCACTGGAGAAGAGATGAAAATTGAAAGAATTAATTTCTCAATAAATTTATACTAAAAATAAATCCCCTTTAGGGGATTTATTTTTAGTTAGAATCAGAATTTATATCTTTTTATTTGCTCGTTTAAATTGTCTGCTAAGGCGGATAGTTCTTCGCTATTTGCACTGATACTCTGAGAGGAACTTGATTGTTCATCTGAACTCTTTTTTATTTCTGCTATATCTTTTGCTATATCAGTTATAGATTCGTTTATTTCATGTATACTTGAATTTATTTCTTCAGAGCTTGCAGATTGTTCTTGTGCAGTTGCTGAAAGGTTTTCTATACTATCGTTCATTTTGTTTACTGAACTTTCGATATTTTTAAAGTTTGTTTCTATTGCTTTTATTTCTTTATCTATTTGATTGACGGACTTTTCTGTTACATCAGAAGCAGCAACTGTTTGCTTTGTTTTATCTTTTATAACATTTAATATTTTTGCTATTTCTTCGGTTGCCTTTGAGCTGTCTTCTGCTAATTTTCTTATTTCGTCTGCAACAACGGCGAAACCTTTTCCAGCTTCCCCTGCCCTTGCTGCTTCAATAGCTGCATTCAAAGCGAGTAAATTTGTCTGCTCAGTTATGGAATCTATTGTTTCTACAATTTTTCCAACATTTTCAGCACTTTCGTTAAGGGCTGATACCTTTTCTTTTGAATTTTTTGATACCCTTGCTGTTTTTTCTATTAACTTTATTATGCTTTCCAAAGTTTTAAAACTTTCGTGTGTAGCATTTGATGTATCATTAGATATATTGTTCAAATCTTGAGAGACTGCTGATATATTTTGTGATGAATTTGTCATTTCTTCCATGGCAACAGATAGGTTAGAAATTCTTTCTTTGATTTCGTTGATATTGTTGTTTATATCTTGTGCTTGTGCATCTAACTCTTCACTTGTTGCAGAGCTTTGTTGGGCTAAATCAGAGAGCTCTTTTGAGGAATTATCTACATTTTCAACACCAGTGTTAATTTCCGAAAAAGAATTTCTAAGAGCTTTTGTTAAATTGTTTAAAGAGTTACCCATTTTACCTATTTCATCTTTTCTATTTTGATCGAATTGTACTTTGAAATTTCCTTTTGCAACATCATTTAGTTTTTCTGAAAATTTTATGATAGGATTACTTATAACTTTTGCTATGAAGTATGAAAGACCAACCATTACACCTATCACGATTATCATAAATATTAATATAAATCTTAAAAGATTGTTTTGCCCCTGAAATAGAACATCTTCACTTATAGCTCTTCCAACAGACCAACCATCTGGCATATCAACATCAGAATCATATACAAAGTATCTTTTTCCATCAAAATTAATAGTTTGTAACTCATCGGAGCTTGCTACTTGTTCTAATTCTGAAAAATTAAAGTTAGGTATTTGAGAGTTTTGTGCAACTATTTTACCTTGTGAATCTAAGATAAAAGAAAATCTATTTTTCCCATCATCATCAATAAATAGTTCTTTTAAAAGTACATCAGGATTTATTTCTGCACCAATAATGCCTAATTTAATTCCCACATCCATTACCGCCTGTGAAACTACAATAACATCAGAATTATCTGTTAAAGATTTTCTCAAATCACTGAAATAGTACTCTCGGTTTTCGTTATTCATAACTTCAGTAAATATAGGGTCATTCGATAAGTTTTTTTCTACATCATCCGTACTCCTAAAATCGCCTTTTTGGTTAATAATGAATATATTTTTGTAATAATCTTTTTCTTCATTAATTTGATTAAGATCCATTTTCATAACTTCCCATAATAATGTTTTGGTAAGACTGTTTTTAGTGTAGATTTCAAGTTCTTTTTGTATTCCACCAAAATAAGTACTAATACTTTTACCGGTTTGTGTTGCTAAATCTTCGGCTGAGTTTACTACTAAAGGTTCGATTGTTTTTCCCACGTTTAATAAAATACCTGAAGCTAAAACTATCATAAGTATCACTAAAGAGCTAACTAACCATATTAATATTCTCTGTGTAATGCTTTTCATTGACTGTATTGCCCCCTTTTATAATATTTAAGCTATTATCATTATACTACAAAAAATTATGTTGTAATTACATATTTTAAATTTCAGCTTTTTTATGGAAAAAAAGAATTTAATGTTAATAAATTGATCATTTGATTAATTTATTATTTAGTACATAAATTAACAATCTAAGTAAAATTTAGATTTGAAAAATACAAATATTAACTAAAAATCGTATTTCTTTACATAGATTTTTTTATTAGATTACACATAGAAAATATACCGATATTATAATTGGAAGGAATATGTAAATATCAATAGGAGGATTTTTACATGCATAAAAAAATATTAATAATTATTTTTACGGTTTTAATATCTATTAATATATTTTCAAAAAATATTCTTGTTTTGCATTCTTATAATCCTTTATATGATTGGACCAGGGATGTTAACAAAGGGTTGGAAAATATTCTGATGAATTCAAACCATAATATTTTTATAGAATATCTGTATTCAAGAAATACTTTCTCAGAAGAATACAAAAAAGATTTAATAGATGTTTTATCCCTTAGGTATGAAAATTACAATATAGATGCTGTGGTTACAACAGATCAAAATGCTTTTGACCTTGTGAGAGATTACAGAAAAGAATTATTACCAGAAAAACCTGTTTTTTTTCTTGGGGCTGAATTCATAAGAGACAGTGAAATAAGAAATCACGATAATTTTTTTGGTTTGTTTGGTGAATCTAATATAGAAAAGAATATCAAATTGGTTGATAATATATATCCTCAAGAAAAAATTTTGATCACCAACAATATGGATGAGTTTGGAGAAGAAATTATTTCTAAGGCTAAAGAGTTAAAAAATTCTATGAACTTAGAAATAATAAACATAAACTCAGATAATTTTTACAATATAGTTGAAAAAATAAAGGAATACCCTTCAAATACTCCCGTACTACTTGGAAATTTGGCAATGACAAAAGAAAAAAATATAGGGCAATTAAAAGAGATATCACAAGAATTTGAAAAAGCTCTCGAAAATCCCCTCTTTACCTTATGGAATAATCAAATAGGTTATGGAGCAATTGGTGGATACGTCACAGAAGGAGTTGTGGAAGGGGAGAAACTTGCTAAAAAAGTTTTGGAGTATTTTGAAAATCCGAATATTCCTAAATACGATAAAGAAGATTATATATACAAATTTGACTATCAGAAGTTACAAAAATTTAATATAAGTTTGGAACAATTGCCTAAAAATTCGTTTATTATAAACAAACCAAAAGAAATTATAAACAGTGACTTGTTTTGGATAGTCATTGTTTTAATACATATTCTGTTATTGGTAACCTTATATAGCTTTTACCGTATGTTAAAAATGAGACGCGAAAAGAAATCTATCGAAAATGAATCATTTAGAGATACTTTGACAAATGTTTACAACAGAAAAAAATTAGAATCGATTAAACCAACTTTAAACGATAAATCAGTAGAAAAAGAACTTATAGCCTATGTAGTTGACTTAGATAATCTAAAACCAATAAACGATAGTTTTGGCCATGATGTTGGAGATAAATTCATCATATATACTGCTGAAATATTGAAAGAAGTTTTTGGCAATAACAGTTATATTTTCAGAATGGGTGGAGATGAGTTTTATGTTGTTTCTTTTTTAGAATTAATGCATTTAAAAGAAGAAATAAAAGAATTAAATACAAACATAGATAAACTTATTTTAAAAAAGCGAGAGGAACTAAACAAGCCTTTTAATCTTTCTTATGGATATGCTGTAAGAAGATCTTATGAAGATATAGATCAAACATTCAAACGGGCAGATGAATCAATGTATAATAACAAAAGAAAAAATAAATTAGGTAAATAAACCCGACAAAAGTCGGGTTTTTTTAATGTATAATGGATATAAGCTTGTTTGTAAAGAATTTTATGAAAATGGATAGGAGTTTTCACCTTAAAATCTTTGTTAGCTTTGAATAAATTTAATTACTATAATTTGGGGGTATGTTATGTGGTATAAAAAAACTGAACAAGAGGTTATAGAAGAATTAAATACAGATAGAAAAAGCGGACTAAACGATTCAGAAGTAAACAGAAGAATAAAAAAATACGGAAAGAATGAATTCAAGGAAGAAAAGAAAAAAGGTCTTTTAAAAATGATCTTTGAACAGATAAACGATGTAATGATATATATATTGATAGCGGCGGCAGTGGCTTCTGCTTCTTTAGGAGAAGTAAGTGATGCGATTATCATTGGAATCGTAATAACATTGAATGCTGTCATAGGAATTATTCAAGAAAGAAAAGCAGAAGAAGCCATAAAAGAGCTAAAAAAATTATCATCTCCAAAATCTTTGGTAAAAAGAAATGGAAAGGTAGTAGAAGTTCCCACTAATAAAATAGTTCCTGGTGATATTGTAGTTTTAGAAGCTGGAAGAATGGTGCCAGCAGATTTGAGATTGATAGATGAAGCCAGCTTAAAAATAGAAGAATCCTCTCTTACTGGAGAATCCGTGCCAGTAGAAAAAGATTCAGAAATTGATTTGTCAGGGAAAGAAGATGTTGCTTTAGGAGATCAAAGAAATATGGCTTTTATGTCCACAGTTGTTACTTATGGCCGTGGTGAAGGTGTGGTTGTTGGTACTGCTATGGACACAGAAATGGGAAAGATTGCTGACTTGCTTGGTAAAACTGTAGACGAAAAGACGCCTCTCCAAAAGAGATTGGCAGATATTGGAAAAGTTTTGGGGATTATAGCTTTAATAATTAGTGCAGTTATATTTGGACTTGGCGTTATACAGGGAAGAGACATTTTTGACATGCTTTTCACGGCTATTAGTTTGGCTGTTGCTGCTATTCCAGAAGGACTTCCTGCTATAGTCACAATCGTACTTGCAATGGGAGTTCAAAAGATGATTAAAAGAAACGCCATAATAAGAAAGCTCCCAGCAGTTGAAACTCTTGGTTCTGTAAACATAGTCTGTTCAGATAAGACAGGTACATTAACTCAAAATAAGATGACAGTTACTAAGATATACACAAATGAAGAAATAAAGAGTGTTGAAAATATAGATACTCAAAATGAATCTGAAAATATGCTTTTAAAAGCAATGGTACTATGTAATGATGCTACATACACAGAGAAAAATCAAACCGGTGATCCAACAGAAGTAGCCCTCTTGGTAATGGGAGAGAACAATGGTCTAAAAAAAGAAGAAGCAGAAAAACAATTCAAAAGATTAAACGAAGTTCCTTTTGAATCAGATAGAAAGATGATGACTACTATTAACGAAATTAATGGAGAGTATTTTGTTTTCACAAAAGGAGCTATAGATAATCTTTTAAAAGCATCTACAAAAATAAACGTAAATGGCGAAGAAAAAGAGTTGACCGAAGATATTAAGAGAGATATATTGAATGCGGCTGAAAAAATGTCTTCTCAAGCGTTAAGAGTTCTCGGAGCAGCTTATAAAAAAACAGATAATAAAAAAGGTACAAGAGAAGATTTTGAAAATGACCTCGTTTATACTGGTTTGGTTGGGATGATCGATCCTCCAAGAGAAGAGGTCAAAGCTTCTATAAACAAATGTCACAATGCAGGTATAAAAACAATAATGATAACTGGAGACCATAAAAAGACCGCTTTTGCAATCGCAAAAGAACTCGGTATCGCAGAAAGAGAAGAACAATCAATATCTGGAGTAGAAATAGACAAGCTATCTGAAAAAGAATTGAGTAATCGAATAAAAGACCTCAGAGTTTTTGCAAGAGTTTCTCCAGAACACAAGGTAAAAATTGTAAATGCCTTCAGAGATAACGGAAATGTTGTTTCAATGACTGGAGATGGGGTTAATGATGCTCCTTCGTTAAAAGCTGCGGATATTGGGGTATCAATGGGTATAACTGGTACGGATGTTGCTAAAAGTGCATCTGATATGATTTTGACAGATGACAATTTTTCAACAATTGAGCACGCAATAGAAGAAGGACGCAATATTTATAAAAATATAAAAAAGACGATACTATTCCTTCTTTCGTGTAATTTTGGAGAAATTATTGCGATTTTTTTGGCTGTATTGTTTAAATGGCCAACTCCTTTAATACCAATTCATATATTGTGGGTTAATTTGATTACTGATTCGTTCCCAGCATTGGCTTTGGGAGTAGATCCGGGTGATCCAGATGTAATGAAAGAAAAACCAAGAGATCCAAAAGAATCGATTTTTCAAGGGTACAAACTATCTTTGTTTATAAACGGTCTAATAATAGGGGGGTTAACTCTTTTTGCATTTGTTTATGGGGTAAGAAATTTTATGGGCATTACAGACTTTAACCAAATAATTCCAAGTGATATACCAGGAAATGCCCTAATACATGCACAAACAATGGCATTCATAGTCTTGAGTTTTTCTCAACTGGTTCATTCTTTAAACTTGAGGAGTTTTGAAAAATCTATATTTAAAAAAGGCTTATTCACTAATAAATATCTCATAGGCGCAATTTTACTTGGTATAGTTTTACAGGCAATAATTGTTTCTGTTCCATTTTTAGAAGAGATATTCAAAGTTTCCAGCTTGAATATAACTGATTGGTCAATAGTATTAGGCCTTTCGATAGTCCCTTTGATAATAAATGAAATAGTAAAAATATTTAAAAGGTAGTTATATGAAAATTATAAAAAACTGAGCTTTTAGTTCAGTTTTTTTCTTCTATTGTTAGCGTTTATATATATTAATAATGCAGCTGATATTATGAGAGCATATCCAACGATACTTAAAAAATCTGGAATCGAGTCAAACAAAAAGTATCCTATAATTCCAGAAAAAAGAACGTTTGTGTAATTCAATATCGATATTTCTCCTGCGGGAGCGTGTTTGTATGCTATAGTTAAAGTGAACTGCCCTATAGAGGCAACAATACCAGTAAGAACTAAAAATAGAACTTGATTCCAATTCATTGGCTCGAAAAATGTTACCATTAAGGGTAAAGTTACCATTGTAGAAAAGAAAGAAAAGAAGAATACTATAGTGTAAAATTCTTCTCTTCCACCCAAAAATCTAACTGTAGTGTAAGCTCCAGCTGCTAAAACAGCTGATGATAACCCCAATAAAGCTGGTATAACACTCATGTCAAATTCAGGTTTTATAATAAATACAGCTCCAGTAAAAGCTATAAACAAAGCTGGAATTTGTATTTTAGAAAAATGTTCCTTGAGAATGAAAAAAGCAAAAATGCTTACAAAAAATGGATTTAATTTATTTAACATAGATGAATCGGATAGTAAAAGATGATCTATACTATAAAAATATGCCAACATCCCAGCTGTTCCAAGTGCGGATCTTATTAGCAGATATTTTAGATTTTTCTTTTCTCCAAAAAGAGGTTTTTTATTGTATAAAACTATACTTCCCGCTATAAGCATAGAAATGAAATTTCTTGAAAAAACTTTTTGTACAGTTGGCAAATCCCCTGCAAGTTTTACAAAAGCACCCATAGTCGCAAAGGCAAGTGAGGATATTAACATATAAATTACTGCTTTTCTTTTTTCAACCATAAATTCACCTCGTTTAACATAATCACAAATTGATTATAATGAAAAATAATCAATAGATGGTTAAGAGAGATATAATATTTCTTATAAATATAATTTCATAACAAAAAGAATGTAACTTGAGTTTATTAAAATATACATATATGAGAAATCATTTCATGATTTATGTTAGAGGTTGATGGTTGGATGTTGGAAGTAAAAATTCATAAACATCAAAAATAGAAAAAACCAAAAACCTACATTCTCAACCCATTATAAAAATTACAAAAAATTAGGGAGGAATATCGTTGAAAAAATTCGATAACATCAAAAACAGATTTCCAGTTAATCCTTGGGATATATCAGAAAAAAAGTACAACCCTTCCGATTATTTTACCAACGAAACCTTATTTGCTTGTGCAAACGGTTTTATTGGTGTGAGAGGAAGTTTTGAAGAGGGCAATTATTTGGGACATTCTGGTACATACATAAACGCTTTTTATGAATCCAATAAAATTGAATATGGCGAGAAATATGTAGGGTATCCTTCTGAAGGCCAATCTATGGTTAATGTTGCAAATTCAATAAAAATAGAGATTTCTATAGATGACGAAATTTTAGATATAAATAAAGGTGAATTAATTGATTACAACAGAAAATTGGATTTTAGAAATGGGATTTTAAAAAGAAAGATTATATGGAAAACTCAGAGTGGAAAAAAGGCTGAAATTTCTTTTAATAGGTTAGTAAGTTTTGAAAACAAACATCTTATAGCTCAAAAAATTGAGATTACACCGCTAAATTTTGATGGTGAAATAACTTATAAATCTTTTTTAGATGGAACTATAAAAAACTACATAGATGAAGATGACCCAAGAATAGATAATAAATTTAAAAAATCCGTTTTTAAAACAAGAGAACTTTACAATGATGAATTTATGTTTTTAAATCAAATAACTAAAAAAAGTGGGAAAGAATATTCTGTAGGGTTAAAAGAGAGTATTATTTCTAAAAGCAAATATAAGGTAAAAAAATATAAAGATACAGATAAACTATACAATGAGTATAGAATAAAAGCAAAAAAAGAAAAAACAATTACGATAGAAAAATTCTCAGTCTATTATACAGAAATGAATTATTTGAAAAAACAAAAAATAGAAGTAGAGTTAGAAAAAGCTTTTGAAAAAGGCTGGGACTATTATGAAAAATTTCAAAAAGAATATTTGGAAAAATTTTGGAATGACTCTTATATAAAAATAGACGGAGATGACGCCTTAACTCAAGGGATCAGATTCAACATGTTCCACCTTCTACAATCAACTGGTAAAGATGGTTATACAAATATAGGCGCAAAAGGATTAACGGGCGAAGGATATGAAGGTCACTATTTTTGGGATACAGAGACATATGTTCTTTCTTTTTTCTTATACACACAACCTGAAACGGCAAAAAAACTACTTGAGTTTAGATATAACACACTTGATGCAGCGAGGGATAGGGCAAAAGAGATGTCCCATACTAAAGGAGCTTTGTACCCTTGGAGAACGATTAACGGTTATGAATGTTCTTCTTACTACCCTGCTGGTACAGCTCAATACCATATAAACGCAGATATAGCTTTTGCTTTAAAACAGTATTACCAGGTGACAGATGATTTTGATTTTATAAAATCTATGGGAATCGAAATATTGGTTGAAACAGCAAGGCTATGGGAAGATGCCGGAAGTTATAATTCTGAAGGGCAATTTTGTATAAATTGTGTAACTGGTCCAGACGAATATACAGCGTTAATAAATAATAACTATTACACTAATTTGATGGCAGCAGAAAATTTGAGCTTTGCATCTGAAATGGTTGAAAAAATCAAAACAGAATCTCCAGAAATATATCAAGAACTAAAAAACAAATTAAAACTGTCAGAAGAAGAGCATTTTGGATGGGAAAAACACGCTGAAAAAATGTTTTACCCGTATGATGAAAAGTTAAAGATCAACGCACAAGATGATAGTTTTTTAAGCAAACCGATTTGGGAATTGGACAAAACTCCAAAAGAGAAATTTCCTCTATTGCTGAATTATCATCCATTGGTATTGTACAGATACCAAGTTATAAAACAAGCAGATTTGATATTAGCAGAAGCTTTATTACCTCACAAATTTTCAGATGAGCAGGTAAAAAGAGATTATGATTATTATGAAAAATTAACAACGCATGATTCTTCTTTGTCTACTTGTATATACTCTATAGTTGCAAACAGAATAGGATATGAGAAAGAAGCATATGAATATTTCATAAATACTTCCAGAACTGATCTGGACAACTACCAGGGGAACACAAAAGATGGGATACATTCTGCCAGTATGGCTGGAACATGGCTCGGAGTAGTTATGGGTTTTGGAGGAATGAAAATATATAATAATGAACTTCATTTTGACCCAAAAATTCCAGAAAAATGGAATGAATACACTTTCAAAATAAAGTTCAAAAATAGAATAATAAAAGTAAAAGTGGATAAGACAAAAGCCGACTACAGCCTGGAAAAAGGTGAACCATTAACAATATACAATAAAGGCAATAAAATAGAGCTATCATAAAAACTCCCTTCGGGGAGTTTTTTTGTAGTTCCCTCCATAATTAACATAAATTTAACTCAAATCGATAAATAATTTCTGTTGACAGGTAGTCAACTTGAGAATGTATTATAAGGATGAAAAAGAAAAATGGGTGGAGGGATGATTTATGAACAAATTTGAAAAGAAGAATTTCAATATTTATTTAATTGGCATGTTTGTATCTCTATTAGGAACACAGATACAGTTTATAGCGATGCCGCTTTTTATTTTAGACAGAACAGGATCAGGGTCATTAACAGGAATTTTCACCTTTTTACTATTATTTCCATTTATAGCTGTCACACCATTTGCAGGAGTAATTGGGGATAGAATGAATCGAAAAAATATTATGGTAAATATGGATTTAGCAAGAGGAGCTATGGTTTTATTTTTAGCAGTTTACGCATTTACGGTAGAGATCCCTTTAATGTTGGTTTTCGTTTTTCAAGGGATAATATCAGTAATGGATGGATTTTTTTCCTCATCAACATCAGCAATGAGAGCAGATTTAGTACAACCAAAAGATTATGCTCTTACTAACTCAAGAGTTACAGCCATGAGAAGTATAGCAGGTCTTATTGGTCCAGCTGTTGGGGGCATGATCTATGCATTTGGTGGAATAGAAGTAGTATTTTTAATAAATGCTTTGACATTTATCATCTCCGGATTTGCTGAAATGTTTATAAAATACGACCCAGATCATATAAAAGACAAAGAAAAAATGACGGTAAAGAAATTTGCCTCAGATATTAAAGAAGGTTTTGTGTTTATAATGAAACAAAAAGGGCTTAAAAATCTTTTGTTTTTTGCATCGTTTTCTAACTTTGTTTTATCTCCAATAATGTTTGTACTTTTCCCATTTTTATTTAAAGAGATCATTGGGTTTTCTGGAGCAAAATTTGGATTTGTACAAGCAGGATTTACAGCTGGAGCATTAATTGGTAGTATAATATTTAGTAAATTTTTAATCAACAAATCGGGGAAAACTAACATGACTCTCGGATTAGGACTTCAAATGCTTGTTGGTTTTGCTATAGGGTATTTTGTTCTTCCTGCTACTGTTAACATGATTGGTGGAACTACTTGGTTGTACTTCGGATTAATTGTTGCGACTATGGTTTCTTGGGGAATATTCAACATATGGCTAAACATTCCGCTACAAACTAATATACAAAAGATGGCTCCATCATATATAAGATCAAGAGTATTTTCGGTTTTAGAATTGATTTTCCAGGGGGCAGTTCCAATAGGTTCTGTTATATACGGGTTCATGTTGGATTCTATAGAACCACATAAAATCCTTTTAGGTGCAATGGGAATAGGGCTTGTCCTTGCTTTGATATTCTTGTTCACATCGCCAAAAGAAACATTCGACCCAGAACTACCAGAAGAAGTGAATACATCAAATATAAAAGAAAAAGAACTTGCTTAAAAATGATATGATACCTCCAAAGCAGTTTTGTAATTTTTATTAATTACGTGTCTACTTTGAAGGTACTATATCAAAAGGCTGTTTTTTTATATATACAAACTGGAGTATAATGTTAATGTACTTCGTTTAAATAGATTCAAAATTTTACAAAGGAGGTTTTTTCATGCAATTAGATAGTATTAATGCTACTTTTAAGTTGAAAAATGGTATAGATATTCCAGTTTTAGGATTAGGAACTTATAAGGCTCATGGAGATGAACTTATATCTGCTATTTTAGATGCGCTTAAAATTGGGTATAGAAGTATAGATACAGCATCCTTTTATGAAAATGAAGAAGAAGTTGGGGAAGCAATAAAAGCTTCAGATATTGAAAGAAAAGATATTTTTCTCACCACAAAAGTTTGGAATGATGAGCAAGGATATGACGAAACTTTAAAAGCTTTTGATAGAAGTATGGGAAGGTTAGAAGTGGATTACATAGATATGTACCTCATTCATTGGCCAGTGGCAGGGAAATTCAAAGAAACTTGGAGAGCGCTTGAAAGCCTTTATGAACAAGGTGTTGTAAGGGCTATTGGCGTTTGTAACTTTTTAGAACATCAGTTGAAAGATTTGATGAGCACTGCAAATGTTCCACCTATGGTTGATCAAATAGAGCATCATCCAGAATTGGTTCAGCCAGCTTTAAGAGAATTTTTAAAGGAAAATCATATTCAACAAGAAGCTTGGAGTCCAATTATGAGAGGTAGAGTAATGGAAATCCCTCAAATAGTAGAAATAGCAAAAAAATATCATAAAACTCCTGCTCAAGTAGTTTTGAGATGGGATATACAAAATGGTGTTGTAACTATTCCAAAATCTGTTCACAGGAATAGAATTAAAGAAAATTCTGAAATTTTTGATTTTGAATTAACTGAAGCTGAAATGAAAATGATAGATGATTTAGACAAAGGCAAAAGAACTGGTCCAGACCCTAAATCGTTTGATTTTTAAGAATTTTTTAGTTATGTTAAATATGGTATATAATCGGTTAATAAAGTTTGGCTATAATAGGGAAAATTAAAAATCTGACTATCCTCCAGATTGTCAGGAGAGATTGTTTTCCCTTTGGCAACCCAATAATTGGGTTGTCCTTTTTTTTATTGTAATGTATAATATTCTTGAAATGGTAATTTAGGGTGAAGCATTTTATTAATTCAGACATAATAGAATTTTAGAACAAAAAATATACCAATACAGAAAAATTTTTAAATGGAATTATGTAAAATAAAATTGTGATTTTTTCATTGAAAATAATGATTTTTACAATCCGAAGATTATGGAGTGATACTGATATGATGATTGGAATATTAATAGCCTTTTTAATAGGTTTGTTTATAGGGTTAAAAGGATGGTTGAAATGGTTAAAGAAGATAAAACCTGTTTTGTGGTCAACTGTATTATTACTATTTTTCATGGGATATGAGATAGGTAATAACGAGTCTTTGATTTCCCAAATTGATGAAATAGGTTTAACAGCTTTGTATATAGCTGTTTTTTCTATTGTTGGTAGCATACTTTTTACCTCTATTTATGAAAAATTTTTTAAAAAGGGGAAATCTGAATGATATTACTCTTATCTGCAGTTATAGCTGGGATAATATCTGGTTTATATTTCGATATAAACATTCCAGAAAATTTAATTACAGTTTTATTGATGTTTTTGGTTTTTAGCGTTGGGGTAGATATTGGAAGCGAAGAAAAAATATTATCCAAACTGAAAGTAAATATGAAGAATATCCTTTTTCAATCCATTTTAACTATGCTTGGTAGCCTTATTTTTGGTGCTATGGCAATATTTTTTACAAATCTAAATTTGCAAGAATCTATTGGAGCATCTGCGGGATTTGGGTGGTATTCACTTTCTGGAGTAATGATAAGCAATCTATACTCACCAGTTTTAGGGGCAATATCTTTTACAGCAAATGTGATAAGAGAAGTTCTGGCCATTATTTTGATTCCCTTAGTTGCTAAGTGGTCTCCATTAGGTGCAGTTTCTATCGGAGGAGCTACTTCTATGGATACTATGTTAGGGGTAATATCAAAAAATACAGATAAAGAGACAACTTTGATAGCTTTTGGCCAGGGGGTAATAGTTTCTTTATCTGTTCCATTGGTAATTACACTGATTTTTTAGTTAGGGGGGTTTTTTATGAAAATGGGGGATTTTTGTAAAAATTTTGATATTAATTCAGACACAGTGAGGTATTATATTGATGAAGGACTTTTAGCTCCAAGAAAAAGAAACAATAGATATGAATTTACAGATAATGATTTGAGAGATATGGAGTCAATTAATAAATATAAAGATTTGAATTTTTCTATTAAACAAATTGCTCAAATTATGTCTTATAGTAGGATATCTATTGATGAAAAATCTATATATGCTTCATTTATTATGGGTTTTTATAAGAAAAAAGAAACAGAACTTTTAGAAGAGAAAAAACATATATAAAATGCTCTTGAACTTCTACAAAATGATATTAAAGAGTTGAATAGCATTTCAAAGATGAAGAAAGAAAAAGTTGGAATTCCATTCGATTTTTTTCAATATTTAGAATGTCCAAAATGTGGAAAGAATTTGTTGTTAAATGATGCTGAAGTTAAAAATAGCTGTATTTTTGAGGGAAAACTTAATTGTGAATGTGGTTATGAAGCAAATATTATCGATGGTATTATATATACCTCATCATCTGTAAAAAGATTTGAAGAAGATTTTGATTATGTGAATTTTAAAAAGAACTATGTTGGAAAAATAGAATCAAAATTCACGAGCAAAATATATACAATAGGAAGACAATTATTTGATGAAATAAAAAAAGAAGATAGAAATGACAAAGTAATTCTGGAATTTGGAGTTGGTTTTGGAACTTTTTTTAGCCATGCCAAAAATGAATTCTTAGAATCTAAATTTTATATTTTAAATGATATTGATTCTGATATAATAAAAGCTACCAAATCATATTTTGAAAATACTGAGGAAAACCCAAGAATAATATATATCTGTTCTGATATAAGGAATATCCCAATAAAAAAACACTCTGTGGATTATTTTATTAACTTTTTTTCGATGATGGAATATTTTCTGTATTTAAATAGTACTAATGATTATTTAGAGTATTATTATAAAGATATAGTAGATTTACTCGCAGAAGATAATATGCTTTTTGAACTACATATGTTTATTGAAAAATACAAAGGGAAGCTAGAAAAAGATTTTTTAACAATAGAAAAATTCTTTTTTGAAGATAATTTGCTTGATGAGTTAGAAAAAAATGATATAGAAGTTTTAAGAAAACCTTTAAGAACTGTCACAGATGTTATCGGGGATGTCAAAGGAATTGTCAAAGAAGGATCAAATATTATCATGGAAAGTTTTATTTCCAAACATATAAAAAAGTGAGGGATTTTTATGGGAGATTTTAAATTTGAAATTGAAAAGAATTTTGGCGAATTATCAGAAAGTCCAAAAGGATGGAAAAAAGAGTTTAATTTAGTGAGTTTTAACGGAAGAGAGGCAAAGTACGACATAAGGGAGTGGGACCCAGACCATGAAAAAATGAGTAAGGGATTAACTTTCACAAAAGAAGAAATAGTCAAATTGAGAGATTTATTGAATAAACTGGATATATAAACACAAAATCGGCGAAAGTTAAGGGATGCTTTCGCCGATTTTATAAATCACTCAGGGGGAACTTATGAAAAATTCTGCTTGTTTGTTATATGTTACAACCACAAGCAGAATTTTTATAGTTATTTTAGTCATGATTAAAAATTTATAATAGTGATATACGTCACGTTATTCTATGTCCAATCGGTAAGATGTTTTTGAATTTTTTGCCGCATACATTGCTTGATCAGATTTTCTCAGTAAATCTTTTATGTTGTCTCCCGAATCTGGGTAAACACTGACCCCTATACTTAGATTTGCTTTTATTTTGTTTTTGTGTATAGAAAGAGGTTCATCAAAAAGGGTGATCAACCTTTTTGAGATATATTCGAGATCTTTTTTCGTTTCAATGTTATCAAGAATTATAGTGAATTCATCTCCACCTAATCTGGCAACAAAGTCATCTTTTTTTAAATTATTTTTTATTTTTTGGGATACTGCTATAAGTAAGTCGTCTCCAATTTCATGACCATATTTATCGTTAACATCTTTAAAATGGTCAAGATCCATGAACATGACTCCAAGTAAATTTCCATTTTTATCAGCATTATTTATCTTTTCCATAAAAACTTTTTCAAAGAGTTTTCTGTTTGGTAGACCGGTTAAATGGTCATAATAAGCCATGTTTTCAGTTTTGTTGAAAAGTCTGAAAATTACAAGACTGAATAAAATAAAAATAAAAGAGAGAATTACTAAATTTGAAATAAATCTATTTCTTAATTCTGATAACTGATGGTTTAAAGGAATATCGTTATATATCATCTCTATAATATAAGAATTCCACCAATCAAATTCTTGGTTATCTAAATAATTTAATATTGGAATATAGGTAAAAATGTAATTTTGCTTATTTTGTGCAACTATCTCTGTAGTTTTTTTAGTGTTTTCATTCAAAGCTTCCCTAATAATTTCTTGTTTGTCAACACTAATATTTGTGTCAAGTCCATCTTCTAATTCTTCTGTTTTTATAATACCTATTCGAGATCCATCTTCGTTGAACTTGTAAATAGATATATTTTCTACTATGTCGTATTCTTCTTTCAAGGTATTTACTTTACTTAATATGTCCATTTTTTGAAAGTCTGGGTATCTTTTAGATATATCTATGCTCAATTCGAGCAAATATTTGTTATCTGGAGTTGGCATATAGCTATACTTTCTCAAAGCTTTAGTTGTAATAGAAATATCCATCCTATCTGCGGAGAATTCATCTCCCTCAAGGCGACTTCTCAACAATCTTGAAAACGCAGGATATTTACTAAAATCTAAGCCCAAATCTTCTTTAAAAGTAGATCTAATTATTTGTAAACCTTCATTTATTATGTAAATTTCATAATTTTGAAATTTTTCTTTTATAGACTCTAAATCCCAACTCATTATTTGTGGGTTTTTAATATATTTATCTATCAATTCATAAGAAATATTTTTCATCTCATCATTAAGCTGAGTTTCTAAAATCTTAGTAGATGTGTTGATAAAAATTAGTTCTTCCGTTAAAGCCTTTTCTATATGTGTTTTTTGTAAATCATACTTCTCTTGTATAATTTTTCTTGAATAGGTATAATTGGATATGGTAACAGCTAAAATTACTCCGAAAAATACAATAATTAAAATATATCTTAATTTAATCTTCATCAGCATTCACCTCTATGGGAATTATTGTTATATTGTTACTATTATATAATAATTTTGTGAAAAAATATAATTTTTTAAAAAAAGAAGATAAAGGGAATATTTTATGAACAAAGATTACGATGAACTGATGTTGCCATATGTCTAATACAATTGGCTTATTTATTGAATATAGATTTAAAAAGAGCCTTTAAAGATAAAATGATAAAAAATGGGGAAAATGTTCTATAAAATAAAGAATTAGGATTTTGAAGAAAATTAATTATTTTTACATTTAAGATATTACTTGAGTTAATGTCTTATTTTATTTGTGTAGAATTATAATATATGAAAGGCTATTTATATCTTTTGGAGGTGTGGGTTAAATGATTAAAGCAATTAATTTGAAAAAAGATTTTGGAGATTTCACAGCTGTAAATTCAATTAATTTAGATATAAAACCAGGTGAAATCTACGGGTTTTTAGGACCAAACGGTGCAGGAAAAACTACAACTATGAGAATGCTAACAGGTATCTTAAAACCAACTTCTGGTAGTATTGAGATTATAAACAAAAACTTATTTAACAATGAATTAGAAATAAAATCAAAAATCGGTGTTGTACCTGATGAACCTAAAATGTACGAAAATTTAAAAGGTACAGAATATGTTGAATTCATTATGGGGATTTTCAAGGCAAATAATGAAGAAACAAAGAATAGATTTGATGAGATTTGTGAAGCTTTCAACATTGATTATTTAAATGATTATATCGGAGATTATTCTCACGGAATGAAACAAAAATTGATGGTTGCTACAGTGCTGATGAGAAAACCAAAAGTGATATTTTTGGATGAACCAACAGTTGGTTTAGATGCAAGGGCAGCCAAAATATTGAAAACTCTTTTAGAAAAATATAAAAATGAAGGTACTACGATATTCTTAACAACACATATTTTGGAAATTGCTGAAAAAATGTGTGACAGGATTGGAATAATAAAAGATGGGTCAATTTTGGCTGAAGGAAATATGGATGAGTTAAGAAATATGTCAGAGAAAGAAAATCAATCTCTTGAAGATATTTTCTTAGAATTAACAGGTGGAGACGAATTTGGAGACATTATAAAAGAATTATAGGGGTGAGAATATGAACGATCTTTTTTTAATATTAAAATATGGATTTAAAAATAAAGCGAGACCTAAGAAAAAAGGGTTAATGTCAAACAACTCTGTATTTGGAAATATTTTTGGATATTTGTTCCCGGCGATATTGTTTATGTTTATCATGCTTCCTTTTATGTTGAGTGTTTTTAACAATACTATGATTGAAATTATGCCTGGTGTTACTTTTGCTGAACTGATGGCATCTATGTACATAGCTTTAATGTCTTTATTGTTCTTCTTACAATACTCACCAGCTATAATAAATACTTTATTCAACAACGATAACATTGAGTTTTTGTTGACCACACCGGTAAAAAAGGGAACTATATTTTTAAGCTCTGCAATTGATAGTTTTCTCGTTTCTGGATTGCCTATAGGTATGATGCTTTCTGTAATTATATCTTACGGAATTGCAGCAGATGTCAATATTTTTAACTTGATTATATCAAGTATAGGTTATATATTTCTTATGATTTCTTTGTCATTGATAGCTGGTTTGATATTTTCTTATTTCATTGGAAAAACAGCTGCAAAAAGATTTTCACAATTGATGTATTTTGCCAGTATATTTGCCTTTGTTTTCATGACAAATTTTATCCCTACAGATCAGATAAATCAAGCACAGCAGGGTCAACTTTCTGGAATATTTGGAAATATGACTTTTTTAACAGGTGAATTTTTCCCTCATACACTTTTATTAAAAAGTATGCATGGTAATATATATTTTGGTTTACTTTCAATTTTAATAAGTGTTCTCATCATAGTTTTAATTTATGGAGTATCAACCAAGTTAGACTTTGTAACTTCAAGAAAAAAATCGAAAAACAAAGAACAAAAGATAAAATTAACTGGTGGAATGCCTGTTTTGAAAAAAGATTTGAGATTATTGCAAAGAGATTCTCAATCTTTATTCTTGATTTTATATCCGTTTTTGTTTCCATTAATATTTATTTTTATAAACGTCCAAAGTATGGCTGCAATGAATATTATGTTTATATTCATAGGTTCTATGTATGCTGCGATATTGAGTGTGGGAATGATGGTTAACGATATGAAAATTTGGCCTATTCCAAAAACATATCCAATAAAAACAGAACAAATTATAAACAATAAAATATCAATTCCTTTGATAATATTCTTAACTGAGTACGTTATAATTACAATAATCTCAGCAGTTTTGGGATATACTAATATAATTGATTATTTCATGGTAATACCTGTTGGATTGTTATTGTATTATGCAGCTTTATATGGAGTAAAAACTTATTTAAAAAATCCTCAAAGAGATACAAGCAACAAAAATAACGTGCTAACTTTTAAAGAGACAATTGTTTTTGAAGGTATTATAATGGGTTTTGGAGCTGCTATATTTGGCCTTTTAACAGTATATAAGATAAATATGCAAACTCCAATTTTAGATTGGTCTACTATTTTAATAAACTTAGTTTTTATAGGGATCCCAATTTTGTGCATGGGCTTGTTGATTTTTTTAATTAAACAGCAAAAAGAACAGATAAAAAAATATTCAAACGAGATATAAAAAATTAATTGTGTTATAATTGTTATGTATTTCTTAACGAACAATTAACTCAATATCTCGGGGTGGTAACTATGGAAAATATCGATCTCAACAAAAGGAGAATAAAAACAGAGCAGAGAGAATTAACTTGCGAATTTCAAAATATGTTGGATTTTAATATTGATTCAGAAGAACTTCTTAATAAAAAGGAGTATTCTTCTTTTATACAGATGGAAGAATTCAAAAGAATGTACAAAGTAATTTTTCGTATTGATAAAGAAGGCAATTATGATATTGAAGTCCCTGGGTTTAAACTTCCTGTTGAAAGAGATACTCTTATTAGAAAAGTCAAAAGAACAGATGCTTATAAACAGGCTATTAAAAGATTAAGTAAAAACCTTAAAAACTTATACGATGAATATACAGAAAGATATTTGTCTTTTTATATGAAAACCCCTCGAATAATGTTGCCTCCAGAATTTGGAGAAAAATTGGATTCCTTACAAAAACCATTTCTATATTCAAAAGATGAGTTTAAAATCCCTAAGCCAAATAAACAAGAAATATATAATGAGTTGAAACAAGAATCTAAGGAAAAATTTAAGTTTGGTTTCTACAATTTTATGAAGAAACGAAAAAAATACATAGAAGAAAATTTAGAAGAAAGATATAAAGATAGCATAGAATTATGGGAAAAGAAAAAAGAGAAACATGAATACGAAGAAGATATAAAATATCAAAATTATAAAAAACAATTAGAACTTTATAATAAAGAAAAATACAGGCTAGAAAAAGCGTTAAAAGGAGACACTGAGTTTATTAAAGAAAGTGTTAAGGAAATATTAGAAAGCATAAAATTACCAGTTTCTCTTGATTTTACTTACGCTATAAACGAAAAAGACGTTATCATAGAATTAAAAAAACCAGATGAAAAAATTATGCCAGACAAAAAAGTTAACATCCTTTCAACTGGAAAGGCTTCAGTAAAAAATAAAACGAAAAAAGAATTTAGAGACGATTATAATTACTTTGTAACTGGATTAACTTTTTTCATCACAGGTCATATTTTCAACTTAAGTCCAAAAATAGAAAATGTATATTTCACCCTCTTTAAATACGAATCTGGAGAAAAAGAATACCTTTTCTCGGTTAAGTATGATAGAATAACATTTTCTAAAATAAAAACAGATAAACTTGATTCTATTGAAGCAATATATGCTTTTACCAACAGCTTTGATATGTATGCAAGCGGGAAATTTAAAACAAACGATCCATTGATTACATTATAATTTATTTTTTACAATATAGAGGAGGATATCAATTGAAATTCCTGAAAAAAGGACTTGTTTTGCTATTACTAACTATTACGGCCTTTTCTTTTTCAGGTGAATTAGATAAATTTTTATTTAATTTCACCCCTGAGAGTATGCTCGAATCAGAGTCAGACGAAATGAAATACCTTGGTCACCTTTTGACAAAATGGGAAAGTGGATACGAATTTTTGAAAAATACTGATGAATTAGAATTAAACTTTACTGATGAAGAACAAGTTATGATAAATTTTTTAGAAGATATAGAAGAATATGTTTTTATTTCACCATTGAATAAATTGGAAAAAATGAAAGAAAATTATTCTAATTCTTTGATTTTTAACAGTATTTATTTTTATATTGGTTCTGAATATTGGATTGAAACAGGTGATCCAAACTATGCTAAAAAAATGTTTGAAACAGCAGAAAAAATAGAAGAATTATACGGTGAAAGAGTACCTTTAACTATTTATTATGATAGTTATATAGCTTGGTACTCGAGGTTATATGGTGATAAAGAAAGAGCATTTGAAGATATAAAATATGGATACTTAAACTTTGGTAAAGAAAAGAAAATTCTTGAGTTATATATAATAATGTCAAGCCAGATGAATTATTTTGAAAATTTAGATAAAACTTATAATGATTACATGGAATATGATGACAAAGATTTCGAAGTAGTTTTGACATTGGCTAATTCTTATAGGAAAATTGGTAATAATGAAAAGACTATAGAAATAGCAAAATATGTTGTCAACAATGCAACTTCTACATATATTCTACGAGACTCTTATGAAATGTTGGGAGATTTATCTCAAAATTACCAAGAAAAAATAGAATATTATAAAGAAGCAGCAAATAAAGATCCAGAAAACTGGAGATTACTTAAAAAGTTGGGTATGGCTTATTATGAACAAGATCCAGAAGAAAACGCTCAACTTGCAAGAGCCATGCTGAATATGTCTATTAGTAAAAATCCAAACCAACCAGAAGTTGAAGAAGTCTTAGATGTTTTGAGAAGAAATGTAATAATACATAATATAATATACATTGTTTTGCCTATAGTTGGAGTTTTTTCTTTAGGAATATTCTTACTACTTAGGTATGAAAAGAAACAGAAAAAACAAGAGAAAGACATGATATACAATGAATCAAAAGATGATGACGATCTATAAAAAATCAGGCTTTTAGCCTGATTTTTTATTAACTATTTATTTTCTTTTGATTCTTTAAATTCAGCTATAGGGTCGTAATATTCTTCATCTTCACCTAAGTTATACGGATCATCAAATTCTTGAGGCTTAAACATCTCAAGGGGATCTTCATTATATTTCTTCTCTAATAAAGATTTCAAGATTTCTTCAGCCTCTGTAGGTTCTGACAAATCTATTTTTATCTTATTTTTTGTTATTTCAAAAGGGATTTTATCGTAATTTTCAAATGAATCCAAAATTTCCTGAATTCTGACAGTCCTTTTTTCTAAATAAGGATTGTCAAATTCTAAAGATTCGTAATCTCTAATCAAAATATTTTCATCTTCCATGGCATATGGATCAAACTGTTTCAAAAAACAAAGAACTTTATTTTCTAAAGAACCAACTACATTTTCATCTTTGTCAAATACCTTTCCATATTTACCAATCCTAAAATCTAAAAATTTACTGGAATTATCATGTAGGTTTCCATCCAAACCAAAATAGCCAACTATTTTTCCATTAATATTGACGATATTTTTTTTATCATCAATTAAATATATGTTATACATAATATCTCCCCCTTATTCAAATTATAGCATGATAGAAATAATTTTAAAGAAAATATTTCTGTTGGAGGTTTTTATTTATTATTTTAAAAGACTTAAAAATGAAAAAAATTTCATACTTAAATAAACTCCTGTTTTTAATCTATATAGAATAATATTTAGTTGTATATAAGCATAGAAGGAAATAAATGCCATTAACTTTAGTTTTTTACAGTGTTATAATTATATTGATAAAAATTATTCAAGGGGGGAAGATTATGAAAAATATTGATATTTCTAACGCAATGAAAGTAAAGTTAGATAACAAGTTACCTGAGTACCCTGAATTTGTAGACGGTATAAGAAGGGCACCAAAAAGAGAATTGAATCTATCAAAAAATGAAATTAAACTTGCTTTAAAGAATGCTTTGAGGTATATTCCTGAAGAATTACACGAAAAATTAGCTCCGGAATTTTTAGAAGAGTTGAAAACGAGAGGAAGGATTTATGGATACAGGTTTAGGCCAGAAGGGGAAATAAAGGGGAAGCCAATTGAAGAATACAAAGGAAAAATTACAGAAGCGAAAGCTTTTCAGGTTATGATAGACAACAACCTTGATTTTGACGTTGCGCTTTATCCATATGAATTGGTGACATATGGAGAAACAGGACAAGTTTGCCAAAATTGGATGCAATATAGATTAATAAAAAAATATTTAGAAATTATGACAGATGAACAAACACTTGTTGTCGAATCAGGACATCCTTTAGGCCTTTTCAAATCTCATAAAATGGCTCCAAGAGTTGTTATAACAAATGCCCTAATGGTCGGTCAATTTGATGATCAAGAAAACTGGATTAGAGCTCAAGCGTTAGGTGTTGCTAATTATGGGCAAATGACAGCTGGAGGATGGATGTATATAGGTCCTCAAGGTATTGTTCATGGAACTTTTAACACCATTTTAAATGCTGGAAGACAAAAATTAGGTATTCCAGATGATGGTGATCTAAGAGGGAAATTATATGTTACATCAGGGCTTGGCGGGATGAGTGGCGCACAAGCTAAATCTGTTGAAATTGCCAATGGAGTTGGTATTATCGCAGAAGTGGATAAATCAAGAATAGACACAAGATATAAACAAGGTTGGGTTTCAAAGGTTACCGATAACAGAAAAGAGGCCTTTGATTTGGCAAAAGAATATATGGAAAAAGAAGAGACAGTTTCTATTGCTTATTATGGAAACATTGTTGATCTTTTAGAATACGCAGTTGAAAAAAACATTCATATCGATTTATTGAGTGATCAAACATCGTGTCATGCACCATATGACGGAGGATACTGTCCCGTACAATTAACTTTTGAAGAAAGAACAGAATTGCTCGATACAGACAAAGAAAAATTTAAGGAACTTGTAGATAAAACACTGATAAGACATTTTGAAGCTATAAATAAATTGGTTAAAAAAGGAACTTATTTCTTCGATTATGGGAATAGTTTTATGAAAGCTGTTTTCGATGCTGGGGCAACTGAAATAGCTAAAAACGGAAAAGATACCAACGAAGGATTTATTTTTCCATCATATGTTGAAGATATTATGGGTCCTATGCTTTTTGATTATGGTTATGGACCTTTTAGATGGGTTTGTCTTTCTGGAAAGAAAGAAGATTTACATAAAACAGACCAAGCAGCTATGAGTTGTATAGACCCAAACAGAAGGGGTCAGGATAGAGATAACTATATTTGGATAAGAGATGCAGAAAAAAATAATCTTGTTGTAGGAACTCAAGCAAGGATTTTATACCAAGACGCTATTGGCAGAATGAACATAGCTCTTAAATTCAACGAAATGGTTAGAAATGGAGAAGTTGGTCCTATAATGATTGGCAGAGACCACCATGATACCGGTGGAACAGATTCTCCATATAGAGAAACTTCTAATATTAAAGATGGTTCAAATATTATGGCTGATATGGCTACTCAATGTTTTGCTGGAAACGCATCAAGAGGGATGAGCTTGGTTTCACTACATAACGGTGGAGGCGTTGGAATTGGTAAAGCTATTAATGGAGGATTTGGATTGGTTTTAGATGGATCTGAAAAAGTGGATAATATAATAAGGATGGCTATCCCATGGGACGTTATGGGAGGAGTTGCAAGAAGAGCTTGGGCAAGAAACGAAAATTCTATAAGCACTTCAGCGGAATATAATGAAATTTATAAAGATGGGAATCATATAACATTACCTTTTATTGCGGATGATGAATTAGTTGAAAAATTAGTCGATAAAGAGTTTTAATTATTTAGGAGGGCTTAATATGAAAAAACTAATAGAATGCGTACCGAACTTTTCTGAAGGAAGAGATACAAATAAAATAGAAAAAATTGTGGATAATTTTAGAGGTAAAAAAGATTTAAAACTTTTAGATTACCAGTGGGATGAAGATCATAATAGATCAGTTGTTACAGTTGTAGGAGAACCAAATGCTTTAAAAGAAGCGGTGATAAATGCAGTTGGAACGGCTCAAGAATTGATAGACATGACATCTCACGAAGGTCAACATCCAAGAATGGGAGCTACAGATGTAATTCCTTTCATTCCTGTTAAGAATACAACTGTTGAGGAATGTATTGAACTGTCAAAAGAAGTTGGAAAAGAACTATGGGAAAAATATCAAATCCCTGTATTTTTATATGAAAAATCAGCTTCAGCAGCTCATAGAAAAAACCTATCAAAAATAAGAAAAGGCCAGTATGAAGGAATGGAAGAAAAGATTCAAGAAGAAAAATGGAGACCTGACTTTGGAGATACATTTAACAAAAAATCAGGGGTTACTGCAGTTGGAGCAAGGTCTCCTTTAGTTGCTTTTAACGTAAATCTCGATACAGATAATATAGATATAGCGAACAAAATATCAAAACAAGTTAGACACATATCTGGAGGATTTAGATATTGTAAAGCAATGGGTGTTGAACTAAAAGATAGAGGAATTGTCCAAGTCTCAATGAATATGACTGATTATACAAAAACTGCATTATACCAAACTTTTGAAGCAATAAAAATGGAAGCAAAAAGATGGGGTGTAAATGTAGTTGGCAGCGAAATTGTAGGCCTTGTACCGATGATGGCGCTTGTAAATACAGCGGAATATTATTTAGGTATAGAAGACTTTCAACCTGAACAAATCTTAGAATCACATTTAATGGAGTAATTTTTATGAATAAAAAGATTCTAAAAAATTTTCAACAGATAGCAACTCCAATAGGTTTTGAAGCAAAAAAAGGAAAAGATATGCAAAAAATCCTTGTTATTTCTGACGCTTCAATAATCATTGAAGGTGAAAAGATAGAATTTGTTGGGAAAACAGAAGAAATGCATAAATTATATAATGAAAAAGATTATCAAGTAATTGATATGACTGGTAAAACTGCTATTCCAGGATTTGTGGATTCTCATACTCATTTTATATTTGGTGGTTATAGAGCTGATGAGTTTGGAATGAGGTTAAGAGGCAAATCTTACATGGAGATTATGAACGCTGGTGGAGGTATAATCAGTTCTGTTAAAGATACAAGAGAAGCGAGTTTAGAAGAATTAACTGAAGCTGGGAAAAAGAGACTTTTATCCATGTTAAGTTTTGGAGTAACGTCTGTCGAAGGAAAAAGTGGATATGGATTAGACAAAGAGACCGAATTAAAACAGCTTAGGGCTATGAAAAACTTAGATGGGCTAACTCCCATAGAAATTTCAAAAACATTTTTGGGGGCACACGCTGTTCCAAAAGATTATGTTGGAAGAGAAGATGAGTTTATCGATTACATGATAGAAGAAGTTTTGCCAATAGTAAAAGAAGAAAATCTTGCAGAATTTTGTGATGTTTTTTGTGAAGAAAAAGTTTTTGACATAGAACAATCAAAAAGATTGCTGACAGCGGCAAAAAACAAAGGGTTTAAAATCAAGATGCATGCAGATGAGATAGTTCCTATTGGTGGTTCTAAACTTGCGGTAGATATGAAAGCTATTTCAGCCGACCATCTATTACAAATAACCGATGAACATATAAAGCTAATGGCTAATAGCAATACAATAGCAACTCTTTTGCCAGGTACGGCATATAGCTTAAAAGAAGATTTTGCAGATGCAAGAAAATTGATTGATAGTGGATGTGCAGTTGCCTTGGCTACAGACTTAAACCCTGGTAGTTGTTATACAGAATCTATTCCTCTTATAATTTCTTTAGCAGCTTTATACATGAACATGATGCCAGAAGAAATTTTAACTGCTTTAACTCTAAACGGAGCAGCAGCAATAGATAGGGCAAGTGAAATTGGCAGTCTTGAAAAAGGTAAACAAGCTGATATAAATGTAATAGATGCGCCATCATATGAATTTTTAACCTACCATATTGCTGTAAATAGTATTGAAAAAGTATTTAAAAAAGGTAAACTCGCTTATGAAAGGAGAGATTATATAAATGTTTGAAAAAATGAATTTAGATGATTTTGTTAAACAAGTTGCTTCAAACGAACCAGTACCTGGTGGAGGAAGTGTTTCGGCTTTAGCGGGATCTTTAGCAGCAGCATTATCGAATATGGTTGCTTCTCTGACGATTGGTAAAAAGAAATATTTAGAAGTAGAAGAAGATATGAAAAAAGTGAAAGAAGAAGCTATTATTTTACAAGAAGATTTAATAAGTGACATTACAAGAGATTCAGAAGCCTTCAACAGAGTTATGAAAGCTTTTAAAATGCCAAAAAATTCTGATGAAGAAAAAGCAGAAAGAAAAGAAGCTATTCAAAATGGTTCAAAACACGCTTCAGAAGTACCACTTAATGTAGCTGAAAAATCATTAAAAATAATGGATTTGGCAAAAATCGTTGTTGAAAAGGGAAATAAAAATGCCATTACAGATGGAGCTGTTTCAGCAATGTTAGCAAGAACAGCTGGTTTAGGGGCTTTATACAACGTAAAAATAAATCTTTCCAGTATTAAAGACGAAGAGTATGTATCAAAAATGAACGAAAAAGTAACTGAAATTGAAAATGCATTAATCCAAAAAGAAAAAGAAATATTGGATATAGTAGAATTATAAAAATTCGTTAACATAAAATTTATTTACAAATTTTGATTTCCATGATATAATGGTAATGTTAGTCGATTGAAATGCAGAGTCTGTAAAATAAATTGTGTAAAAACACCAAATTGGTAGTAAAAAACAAATGAAAAATGACAAAAAACGTCCCAACAAAAAATTAAAACAAGAAACTACTAAAATTATAACTCTAAAACTCATAAAAAATACACAAAGCAAAATGATAGTATATTAACAGTGAAAACTGCTTAGAATAAGTATTATTAAGTTTTTAGATTAGGATTAGAAGATATAGTCTTTAAGTCTATCTTCGAAAACAATGGACAGTTCAGCTATAATGAGGTTCCAATTATTGTATCTGGCTGTCCATTTTTTTGTGGCT